>CADCGS010000097.1 GCA_902801055.1 uncultured Ruminococcus sp.
ACCGTCACAGCCTCTTTCGGTTATCTTACTTTTGTCGCATATAACGGATATATCCGGCTGTACGACTGTATCCTCCGAAAGCTTCACGTCAAACGGAGCGGCAAATACCTCACATTTTCCGCTATTTGAACGTATGAATGATTCCACACTATAAAGCAGCTTGGTTATCAGTCTCTGATGCACTGTCATCGGTGCGGGAGACATATCGTAGATAATACCGTGAATAAGCTCCGCGCTTGTTCCCTCGGGCAAAGCATAATAATCCTCTATGGTCGATCTTTCGATCTTAACTGCCCCGGACATATGGTCACATCCTCTCAGATCAATACTTTCTGAACCGGTTATAGCGTTTTTCAAGAAGTGTATCAGTATCCAGACTGCCGAGCTTGTCGAAGGTCTGGGAAATAAGTGTTTTCAGGCTGTCGAACATAATGCTGTCAACATTTTTCGGTTCGCGGATTATTCTTTCTATAACGCCTAGCTTGAAGAGATCCTTTGATGTCAGCTTCAGACATTCCGAAGCCTCAGCTGTTTTGGATGGATCCTTCCAGAGTATGCTTGCGCAGCCCTCCGGGGAGATAACGGAATAGATCGCGTTTTCGAGCATCCAGACCTCATCAGCGACCGCAAGCGCCAGAGCGCCGCCGCTTCCACCCTCTCCGATAAATATGGAAAGTATCGGAGTTTCAAGCGTCATCATTTCCATCAGGTTTTCAGCTATAGCCTGACCCTGACCGCGTTCCTCCGCGCCGATACCGCAGTATGCGCCCGAGGTATCGACAAAGCAAATAACGGGGCGATGGAATTTTTCAGCCTGTTTCATAAGGCGCAGAGCCTTACGGTAGCCTTCGGGGTGTGCACTTCCGAAATTGCGTTCCATTCTTTCGTTAAGGTTTCTGCCCTTTTCAAGGCCGATAACGGTAACGGGTTTTCCGCAAAGCTCGGCTATTCCGCCGATAACAGCCTTATCATCGGCAAATCTTCTGTCGCCGTGAAATTCGATAAAGCTGTCTCCGAATATTCTTGTTATATAGTCCACTGCGGTAGGGCGGTCGTTAGCTCTTGCCGCGGTAACGCTGTCAAATGCGCTCATCGGTCTCGCCCTCCTCCGTCAGTTTTTCTCCGCTGTGAAGGCGGAGTATCTTAGTCAGTGTCTCACGCATTTCGCCTCTGGGGACGACTGCATCTATAAAGCCCTTATCCAACAGGAACTCTGCGGACTGGAAATCCTTCGGGAGCTTCTGGCGGATAGTCTGTTCTATTACTCTGGGGCCGGCGAATGCGATAAGCGCCTTCGGTTCGGAAAGGATAATATCCCCCTCCATTGCGAAGCTTGCCGTAACGCCGCCCGTTGTCGGATCGGTCAGGACGGTTATGTACAGCAGACCCTCATCGCTGTGACGCTTCACAGCTCCGCTTGTTTTAGCCATCTGCATAAGGGAAAGGATACCCTCCTGCATTCTTGCTCCGCCGGATACGGTAAACACAGCCACAGGGAGTCTATGCTCCGTGGCATATTCAAAAGCACGGGTAATTTTTTCGCCTGTCACCCTGCCCATCGAGCCCATCATGAACTGGGAATTCATTACGCAAAGCACAAGCGGATATCCGCCTATTTTTGCCAGACCGGTTATAACGGATTCATTTTCGCCGCTGTTTATTCTTGCGTTTTTAAGCTTTCTCGTATAATCCGGGAAATCTATCACATTTTCGGATATCATTTCAGCATCGAATTCCCTGAAACTTCCCTCGTCCGCAGTTATCTTTATGCGCTGTCTTGCCGCGATACGGAAATGATATCCGCATTTCGGGCAGACCTTATTATTTTCGTTCAGATCAGCAGAAAGAACGGGATTTTTGCATACAGGGCATTTGACCCACAATTCATCAGGGATAAAGGGCTGGTTTTCCATTTCTATTCCCTGTTTTTCAAGCTCGTTCTTCGGCTTTAGAAAATTAAAAATATCTGATGTATTCAAGCTGCACCCGACCTATCCCCGCAATACTTTGCGGCACTTTTATCTGAAAGGGACAAAGCCCTTATTCTTCGTTCTTATCTTTTTCGGCACGCGCCATACGCTCCTCCATAAAGCCCGTAGTATACTCGCCCGATACGAATTCCGGGTCAGAGAGGATATCGATATGGAGGTCTCTGTTATGCTTTACTCCGTTTATTGTAAGCTCACTGAGCGCCATTTTCATTTTACGTATAGCCAGTTCACGCGAGCGTGCCTGCACGATAAGCTTGCCTATCATGGAATCATAATACGGCGGTATGGAATAATCCTGATAGATTGCGGTATCGAAGCGAACGCAGGGGCCGCCGGGAACATGGATAAAATTGATAGTTCCGCAGCTCGGGCGGAAATTATGCTCCGAATCCTCTGCATTTATACGGCACTCTATAGCATTTCCGTGGATAAACACCCTATCCTGTGTAACGGTAAGCTTAGCGCCCGAGGCTATTCTTATCTGCCACTGCTCCACCTGCAAACGGGTATTCATTTCCATGAAGTAGAAATTCTTATCCTTATCGAGGAGGAATTCGACTGTTCCGGCATTTTCATAGCCGACAGCCCTTGCAGCCTTTGCGGCTGCCTCCATCATTTTTGCGCGTATTTCCGGAGTAATAGCCGGCGAGGGGCTTTCCTCGATAAGCTTCTGATTTTTCCTCTGCACCGAACATTCTCTTTCTCCGAGGCACACGACATTTCCGTATTTATCGCTCAGAAGCTGCATTTCAACGTGTTTTACGGGGAAAAGGAATTTTTCCATATATACTGCGCCGTCGCCGAAAGCGCTCTGTGCCTCAGCCTTTGCCGAAAGGAATGCATTATCGAACTCATCCAGGCTGTCCACACGGCGTATACCTCTTCCGCCGCCGCCTGAGCGTGCCTTTACAAGAAGCGGGAAGCCTATTTCCTTAGCCTTTTCCCTTGCCTCGTCTATATCGTCTATAACGTCGCTGCCGGGAGTTACAGGAACTCCTGCCGCTCTCATAGTTTTTCTTGCCTCATCCTTATCGCCGAGACGGTCTATCATTTCGGCGCTCGGGCCGATAAACTCGATATTGCATTTCTTGCACAGCGCTGCAAACTTCGCATTCTCAGAAAGCAGTCCATATCCGGGATGTATAGCCTGTGCTCCCGATACCACTGCCACCTCAAGTATTGCTGCCATATTGAGGTAGCTGTCCGCGACCTGTGCTCCGCCTATGCAGTAGGCCTCATCAGCCATCGTAACGTGCAGCGCATCCTTATCTGCTTTTGAATATACTGCCACAGTAGAAATTCCCATCTCTCTGCACGCTCTTATTATCCTGACCGCGATCTCTCCGCGGTTCGCTATCAGTATCTTGGAAAACACTCCATCTACTCCCCTCTCCGGTCTTCTCTCCGGGCTGCCGCCCGGATCTCCCCGGGCTGCCGCCCGGACCTGCCCGGGGCTCCTCGCCCCGGACCCTCGGCAGGGCGGTCGACCGCCCTGCACCCGCAATCGCTGTGGCTTTGCCACAGCGTAACGCTCTCAACTCGTACAGAATATCCGCAACTCGCGGTGCTCATTCATTATGCATTATTGAAGTTATGCATTAATTCTGGCTGTTTTCTTCTCTCGGGACGAGGGCAAAGGAGAATTCCGCCGAAACACTGAGCTTGCCGTTTACATAACCCTTGCCCTTGACAAAGTAAAAGTTTCTCTTGTGGTCGGTAAGCTCACACTTTATCTCAAGAGTATCTCCGGGGAGAACTTTATTTCTGAATTTAGCCTTTTCTATACCGGTGAAATAGGGTGTGCAGGCTGCCGAAACCTCGGAAATGATAACGGCGCTCGCCTGAGCCATCATTTCGCAGAGTATAACGCCCGGAACAACAGGATTGCCCGGAAAATGTCCGTCAAGGAACCATTCATCGCCGGTTATATATTTCTTGCCCTCGCAGGTGGTTTCACCTGTTTTGGTTGCTTCGTCAATAAGGAGCATGGAATTTCTGTGGGGGATGACCTGCATGATCTCTTCTTTATTCATAGATAAACACCTGCTTTTTTATTTGATAAGGAACAAGGGCTGTCCGTATTCGACTACCTGACCGTTTTCTACGCATATCTCGGTGATGGTGCCGCTCTTCTCGGCTGTGACCTCGTTCATAAGCTTCATAGCCTCGATAAGACAAACGACATCGCCCTTCTTTACGGTGCTGCCGACTGTTACATACGGGTCGCTGTCCGGTGAGGGAGCTGAATAAAATACGCCTACCATCGGTGATTCTATCGGGGTACCGTCCTGTACAGGGGCAGCCTGCTCTGCCGCTGCCGGTGCTGCCTGTACCTCCTGCACTGCGGGCATAGTCTGTACCGTTGTGGTGCATACTGCCGGTGCAGCGGGCTTCGCTGTCTTCTGACGAAGACTTATAAATTCATTTTCGCTGAGCTGTATATCCAGAGCTGTTGCCTTTGATGCATCAAAAGCACTCAGAAGCTCCTTTATCTCTTCAACGCTGTACATTGTTATTCACTCCTGATAATATATTACTTTAAAACCGGTTATTTATCGTATTTTCTGAGAGCTATGCAGGCATTATGACCGCCGAAACCAAACGTCGTCGAAAGCGCCATATCAGCCTGAACGCTGACTGCCTTATTCGGTGTATAATCAAGATCACACTCGGGATCGGGAGTCTGATAGCCGATAGTCGGGGGAATGATCCCGTCACGCAGAGCAAGGGCGGCAGCGATAGCCTCTACCGCGCCCGTAGCGCCCAGCATATGACCTGTCATTGATTTGGTGGAGCTGACGTGAGCCTTATAAGCCCTTTCGCCGAGAACAGCCTTGAAAGCCTTTGTCTCGCCGGAATCATTCAGGCTTGTTGATGTGCCGTGAGCATTGATATAAAGCTCCTCATTTCCCTGATAGCCTGCCTCCTCCAGAGCAATGCGCACACAATTTGCAGCGCCTACGCCCTCCGGATCGGGAGCGGTGATGTGGTGAGCGTCGCAGGTATTGCCATAGCCGCATATCTCGGCATATATCTTTGCTCCTCTTGCGACGGCGTGTTCATATTCTTCAAGGATAAGAGCAGCAGCGCCCTCACCCATTACGAAGCCGGAGCGCTCCTTATCAAAGGGGATAGATGCTCTTTTCGGATCATCGGTAAGGGTAAGAGCCTTACAGCTTGTAAAGCCCTTGATAGCAAGCTCGGTTATTGTAGCCTCTGCACCGCCTGCGATGATAGCGTCAGCCATACCGTATTTGATGGCGTGGAAAGCCTCGCCCACAGCATGGGTAGAGGTGGAGCAGGCTGTTGTAACGGGCAGACACGGACCCTTTGCATCAAAACGGATAGCGACGTTTCCCGCAGCTATATTGCCGATCATCATCGGAATGAAGAAAGGCGAGATATTCTTGTCGTTATAGAGGTTGATGCTCTGCTCATAGAAAGTCGTGATACCGCCGACGCCCGAACCGATATATACGCCAAGACGCTCGTTTTCGACCTTTCCCTTTATGCCGCTGTCATCCATAGCCTGCACTGCTGCTGCCATAGCATACTGACAGTACAGATCCATCTTTCTTACTTCTCTTTTGTCTATATACATGGTGGGGTCAAAATCCTTTACCTGACCCGCGACCTTTGCCTTTGTTCTTGATACATCAAAGCGGGTTATGGTATCAATACCGCACTCGCCGTTTTTCATTGCTTCCCAGGTAGCTTCAGCGGTATTTCCGAGAGGAGTTATTGCGCCGATACCTGTAATTACTACTCTTTTCATCGGGTTTAAGTTCCTTTCTTTAGAAAAATCAGCTTTTCACTATCATCTGCATTTTTTCGGTCAATATTACATTACCATACCGCCGTCAACACGGATGACCTCGCCGGTTATATAAGCAGCCTCGTCCGATGCAAGGAACAGAGCCGTATTTGCGATATCATCCACCGTACCCATACGCTTCATCGGAATAGCCGCAAGAGCCGCTTCTCTTGCCTTTTCGGGCATACCGTCAGTCATATCGGTCTTGATAAAGCCGGGAGCGATAGCATTTGCAGTTACATTTCTGGAGCCAAGCTCTTTTGCAACGGATTTCGTCAGACCGATAAGACCAGCCTTAGCGGATGCATAGTTTGCCTGACCTGCGTTGCCTGTAAGACCAACGATAGAGGAGATATTGATGATCCTGCCTCTGCGTTTTTTCATGAAATGCTGATATACGCTCTTTGTCATATTGAATGCGCCCTTGAGGTTGACGCTGATGACCGCATCGAAATCAGCCTCCTTCATCTGGAGCATAAGCATATCGCGGACGATGCCGGCATTATTTACAAGGATGTGTACCTCGCCGAAATCCTCGATGATCTGATCGAAAGCCGCCTTGCAGCCCTCGAAATCCGCTACATTACATTCATAGCCCTTAGCCTTGATACCGATCTCATTGAGTTCTTTTTCCGTTGCCGCTGCATTGTCTGCGTCCATGTAATGCAGGAAAGCGATATTTGCGCCCTGTCTTGCGAATTTGAGAGCGATCTCTTTGCCTATGCCTCTGGATGCACCTGTAATAACTGCTGTTTTACCTGTAAGCTCGAACATAATTTTCCCCCGACACGATCAGAGCGTGTCAAGTCCCTCCTTATCCTGAATATTTATTGCCTGAACATCGGAATTGATTTTCTTTATAAGACCCGTCAGCGTCTTGCCGACACCGACCTCGATAAAGCGGTCAGTGCCCTCGTCAATAAGGTTTTCGACCGTTGTCTGCCATTTTACGGGATTTTTCACCTGAGCCGCTGTCAGCGCCTTGAAGTCTCCCTCATAGGGCTGCGCCGTTACATTTGAATATACCGGTATCTGCGGTTCGCTGTAATCAACGTCCTTCAGATATTCTGCCAGCTTATCGGACGCACTATCCATGAACGGTGAGTGGAAAGCGCCGCTTACGGCAAGCTTTACAGCCTTACCCTTTTCAGCCTTTACGATATCGCAAAGCGCGTCTATTTCATCCTCAGCTGCTGCAACGACAGTCTGAGCCGGGCTGTTATAGTTTACGGGATAAGCCTTTTTGAAGCCTGCGCATATTTCCTCCACGCGCTGGGGAGTAAGCTTCATTACCGCAGCCATTGCGCCCTTTTCGGTATTGGCTGCCTCGTCCATGAATTCAGCGCGCTTGCATACAAGCCTGAACGCATCCTCATAGGTAAGCACGCCTGCGAACGCAAGAGCTGCGATCTCGCCGAGCGAAAAGCCTGCGACATAATCGGGAGTGATACCCTTTTCCTTTACCGCAGCGGCTGCGGCGAGGTCAACGGCGAAAACGCAGGGCTGAGTATTTATGGTAATGGAAAGTTCCTCTTTAGTACCGTCGAAGCACTGAGCGATAGTACCGGGGCGTATAGCCTCCGCCATATCGAACACTGCCTTTGCCGCAGGAGAATTATCATACAGAGATTTTCCCATTCCGGGGGTCTGTGCTCCCTGACCGGAGAAAACGAATACTGTCTTACCCATTATATTTCCTCCTTACTTATTCCAGCGGATAATGCAGCTGCCTGTTGTAAGACCGCCGCCGAATGCACACATTGCGATAAGGTCGCCCTTTTTGAGCAGACCTGAGCGGTTAGCCTCATCGAGAGCTATCGGAACGCTGCCGGACGAGGTATTGCCGTAATGCTCGACATTACAGAAGAATTTTTCTCTCGGGATATCGAGATTTTTCGCTGCTGTATTTATTATTCTTATATTTGCCTGGTGGGGAATAACGCAGTCGATATCGCTTTGCTGAAGTCCTGCATCCTCGACTGCCTTTTTGATTCCGTTAGCCATAGCCGCGGTCGCGAATTTATAAACCTCGTTGCCTGCCATATAGAGGACAGCCCTTTCCTCCTCATGCTCATAGAAGGGTGAGGAATTTGTTCCGTGAGGTATACGGATAGCAGCGTCGTTGCCGACCGCCGTAAGGTGGATAGAGAGCAGGTCATTACCCTCGCCGAGAACTGCGGCAGCTCCGCCGTCGCCGAACAGCACGCAGGTAGAGCGGTCTGTCCAGTTTGTAATATTTGAGAGGTTATCCATTGATACGATAAGAACCTTTTTCACTCTTTTTCTCTCGAAAAAGCCGGCGGCAATATCGAGGGCATAAATAAAGCCCGAGCAGGCTGCATTAACGTCAAATGCGGGACAGGTCGCGCCGATCTCCTTCTGGATCATACAGCCCTGAGACGGAGTGATATTTTCTCCGCGCATTGTCGAGCAGATTATCATATCCAGTTCTTCGGGTTTAACTCCTGCATTTTCGAGGGCATTATTTGCCGCCTCAACGCATAGCTCGGTTATAGTTTCTTTTTTACAGATATGTCTTTCTTTTATACCGGTTCTTGTTGTGATCCATTCATCATTAGTCTCAACCATTGTTGAAAGCTCGTCGTTTGTCATCACATACTCAGGAACTGCTTTTCCGGTTCCCAGGATCGTAAAGCTCATCAAAATTCCTCCCACTGACATTTGTTCAATTCTCACAATAATAAAGTACCCCATTTAGCCACTCCGACTAAATACTATACATCTATTCTATCATATAATTCTATAACAAATTAATCCATTTGTCAACCCCACCAAAGGCTCCGCCCAGGGTTTTTGAATGAGTAAACAAAATGTTAATGACATTTGAAGAAAGATATGCTACACTCAAAAAGAGGTGAGCATATTATGAAGAAATTGAGCTTG
>CADCGS010000098.1 GCA_902801055.1 uncultured Ruminococcus sp.
ATACTTAAAATTTTTAATAAATAAAATTGACATTAGAAAATTGAAATCATAAACAAAAATGAAATCTTAAAGAAATTTGCTCTAATAAAATTCATATTCGATGTATTTGTATTATCACTAACTCCTTCAATTTTCCCAATCCAAGAAATAAAATTATCTTCGGCACTTCCAGTTCTTTCAGCCTCGGTATGGCCTTGATTCCACACCGTGGTAAATTCCGAATTTTTCCCATAATTTAATAGAGCTAAATATAAATTAATTTCAACCACGTTAGAAGTATCACTTTGAGTAATACCAGTATTGATCCTGAAATAATCGGCAACATCGTTTTTTACGCCCATAGCCGCAAATACTACTACAAAGCCCTGCCCTGCCGTATCGGCGATTTTAGCCTGTCTTACTATCTGTACGGCAAGCTCATTATGCTTCATACCGGAGCCGGAGAAGATCGGGAGCTTCTGACCGCGGATAAGAGTGGTAAGTGTATCTATGGTGGAAATACCGGTATTGATATAGTTTCTCGGATAAATACGGGAAACCGGGTTCATCGGAGTACCGTTGATATTTTCTTTCTTGATGGGATAGACCTCGCCGAAGCCGTCGATAGGTCTGCCTGCGCCGCTGAATACTCTGCCGAGTATTTCAGGAGAAAGAGCAAGCTCCATCGGGCGGGCTTTCAGTCTTGTGCGCGTATTGTCAAGGGAAATGGATTTTGTACCCTCAAACACCTGTACGACAACGCGTCTGCCCTCTATCTGGACTATCCTGCCGTGGCGGTAGGTACCGTTATCAAGGCGGATATCCACCATTTCCTCATATGATGCACCCTCAACGTCGTCCAGTACGATAAGAGATCCGTTTATCTCTTTAACGCCGACATAATCGAGAATCATTCTTTACACCCCTTTTATTGCTAATTCCCACATGGTGCTTAATCAACGGAAAGTGTTGAAAGCGACTTGTCTATTTCGGCGATAAGGTCGTCGAAAAGCTCAAGCTTGTCATTCGGGATATCGTATTTCATTTTGGCGAGCTTTTCAAACAGTCCCAGCGAGGTTATGCTTGAGATCGGGATAGCTGCCGCGATAATATGCTTTGCTTTATTATAAAGATGGAGGATAGCCTTCATCATCAGCTTTTGTTTTTCGAGCGGGACGAAGGTATCATCCGGATGGAAGGCATTCTGCTGCAGGAAGCCTACGCGGATCGCCTTTGCAGTTTCTATTACGAGCTTCTGCTCATCGGGAAGTACATCCGAGCCGATAAGCTTCACGATCTCCATAAGGGAGCTTTCCTCGTGGAGCAGAGCCGTGATCTTATTACGGTATCTGATGAAATCCTCGCCGAGGTTTTCTCTGAACCACGGGTCGAGGTCGGTAAAATATTCACTGTAGCTGTCCATCCAGTTAATAGCCGGATAATGTCTTGCATAAGCAAGGGACTTGTCGAGTGCCCAGAAGCAGCGGGTAAAGCGCTTTGTATTCTGAGTAACAGGCTCGGAGAAGTCGGAGCCCTGCGGAGATACAGCGCCGATTATTGTTACAGAGCCTTCGCTGCCGCTGAGAGTATCAACGCGGCCTGCTCTTTCATAGAACTCAGAAAGTCTTGACGGCAGATAAGCCGGGAAGCCCTCCTCAGCGGGCATTTCCTCAAGACGGCCGGATATCTCACGCAGAGCCTCAGCCCAACGGGAGGTCGAATCCGCCATAATAGCGACGTGGTAGCCCATATCGCGGTAGTATTCAGCGAGTGTCAGACCCGTATAGATGGAAGCCTCACGCGCCGCAACAGGCATATTTGAGGTATTTGCGATAAGCACTGTTCTGTCGGTCATCGGTCTGCCGGATTTCGGGTCAACAAGCTCAGAGAATTCATCAAGGACCTGGCTCATTTCATTACCGCGTTCGCCGCAGCCGACATAGACGATAATATCCGCATCGCACCATTTAGCAAGCTGGTGCTGGTTCATTGTTTTGCCCGTACCGAAGCCGCCGGGGATAGCCGCCGTACCGCCCTTTGCTATCGGGAACATGGTATCCATTACACGCTGACCGGTAATAAGCGGTATTGTAGCGGGAAGGCGCTGAGCGCAGGGGCGAGCCTGTCTTATCGGCCATTCCTGGCAGAGGGTAAGGTCATGTTCTTTTCCCTTGCTGTCTTTTATAGTTACTATGGTATCTTTAAGTTTATATTTACCGCTCGGCTGAACCTTGGTTACAACGCCGCTGAGTGAAGGCGGCACCATAAAGCGGTGTTCGATAATAGCTGTTTCGGGGCAGACAGCATAGATCATACCGCCCTCGAGCTTATCGCCGGGCTTTACTTTTATTCTTACATTCCAGTATCTGTTAAGGTCAAGCGAAGATACGCTTGCGCCCCTGGAGATAAACGAGCCGCTTTGTTCCTCGATCGCTTTAAGCGGGCGTTCGATACCGTCAAAGATATTGTCGATAATACCGGGGCCGAGGAGCACATTCATCGGAGCGCCTGTTCCGTAGATCGGATCTCCGGGTTTAAGTCCTGTAGTTTCCTCATATACCTGAACGGTAGTATATTCATCGTTTATACCGATGATCTCACCGACAAGACGTGACTTACCGACATATACCATTTCCATCATAGAAAAGCTTCTGGTATTTCTGACGGTGACAACAGGACCGTTTATTCCGTAAATAACGTCATTTGTTTCCATAAAATTCAATCCTATCCTTCTTTTATTCAGTCACCTTCAGACCCGAATTTTCACAGAACCATTCATGCTGTGCTTCAAGTCTGCTGTCGAGTGTTTCATCGACAAGGAGTCCCATCTTCTTACTTATTCCGATCAGACCGCCGATAGATATCTCATCAGACTGTTCGACTCTGCAATTTCCCTTTACAGCTGATTTAATGGCGTCGGCAAATTTCAGATCATCTTTTCTGACATAAACGACTACATCATCAGCTTTAAGCACGCCGGCGATTTCCGCAGCGCTTTTTTTGAGTGAAGCTGCATATTCCGGTGTTTTTGTATACTCACACAGCTTTTTTTCTGCCTGTGAGAAAACGTCATCTTCTATTTCTTTTCTGCGGACGAAGATCTTTTTCCTGCTTGAATTTTCAGCGCGTGAAAGACCCGAAGCAATCTCTGCTTTTATATCGTTCATTTTTTTCTGAATGAGTATATAAGCCTCTTTCAGACCCTCATCCTCAGCCTTGCTGAGTTCCTTTTGTTTAAAATCCTCAGCTTCTGACTGTATTTTGGAACGCTGCTGTTCAGCGTATTTTTCTATCGCCTTTAAAAAGTTATCTGTTTTGCTTACAGTCTCAGGCATAATGCCACCTCCGAAAGCTTTTAAATCTTAACGCCGATCGCCTCTCTGACATAACGTGTGATCGAATCCTTAGCTCGACCGCTTCCGTGTCTGTCAGGTATCTCGACGATCAAAGGCTGTTTGCGGTTAAGCTTGAGG
Organism: uncultured Ruminococcus sp.; assembly: GCA_902801055.1. Lineage (GTDB taxonomy): Bacteria > Bacillota > Clostridia > Oscillospirales > Acutalibacteraceae > UBA1213. The sequence continues at coordinate 3,453 of CADCGS010000098.1, forward strand.
TCATACACAAGCTCCGGACAAAGCTGCACAAGCCTTTCCGTCATCAGTATCACCGCAACATCCTCCATTTCCATTGCCTTGGTCAGTGCTTCCCTGACCTCCTTATCTTCGTGTACCACGACTCCGTTGATGCCCGCAAGGTGCATCCCCATCATCGTATCCACATTATCACTTATCAGATAAAACTTCATACCTTCCCTCCTTGCCGGGCTGCCGGGTCTCGCCTGCCGGCTCGGTCGGCGCTTCTCAGCCTACGGCTGAGAGGTGTCCACCGGACACCCGCGCCCTCGGCAGGGAGCAAGCTCCCTGCACCCGCGCACTTCGTGCTATTCGCGTCGGTAGTTCTTACAATACACTGCTGTCGAAGCCGCGCCGGCGTGCCGCAGGTGTCAGTTTGCGTAATCGTTCGCTCCGTTCACTCTGATCGGGTACTCATGCTCCAGAGCCGCGGCTATCATAAAACACCGTCCGCGGGTCACGAAGTCCGTCTTGTGTTCTGAGCGGCGCGCTATAACAGACGTCGATGTCCCCCGCCTCTATAGGCGGCGGGTGCCATGCGTCCGTCGGTGGTGGGTTAAAATCCCCCACCGACGCCCGCAGGAGCTAAATGTTGGAGCTTTGCTCCTTGTTTAATTACACGGAGCGTAAGCGGAGTGTGACGATAATTTCACATTCCACTTTCCACATTCCACATTTTATTGAGAGATTATGAGGATTGAAACGAGCAGTCCGTAAAGAGCAACACCTTCGCCGAGTGCAACGAAGATAAGAGCCTTACCGAATGCCTTGGGGTCTTCGCTTGTAGCGCCGATAGCTGCCGGAGCTGCACCGCCTACTGCGATACCGCCGCCGATACCGGAAATACCTGTAGCAAGAGCTGCACCGATCATGGAAAGACCCTTGTTGAGGTCGCCTGCGGGAACTGCTGCTGCGGGGTTCTCACCGGCAGCCATAACTACCATAGAAGTGATAAGGCAGAATGCGCCGACAAATGCAAATGATGCGATCTGTCTGAGAACTGCGGTCTTGCGTGTCTTTTTCTTGAAAACAACGCTCTTGTAAGCGTAATAAACTGATGCGACCAGAAAAACAACGGGTACAGCAAGTAATATATATGTCAGCATAATAAATTCCTCTTTCTTTTTTTATTTTTCAGGGGATCTTCTCTCGGGATTATCCCTTATTTGTTATTTTCCGTCCGTCTTGCACGGATAGGATTGAACTGACGACCCTCGCCGATATAGAAACGGCTGAAGATCTCATAGTAATCAAGTCTCAGTACCTGAATAGCAACAAGCAGCGCCTCAAGTGCCATTACAACGCCGTTGCCGATTATTACAACGATCGTATAGCCTACTGCACCGCCGACCATTTCCGCCAGGGTGAATACGACCATCATCATGCCGGCGTGTACCAGTATATATGCGCCGACTCTGAGGAAGGACATGGTGTTCGTTACATAGCTCAGACACATCTCGAAAAGCTCGAAAAAGCTTTGAGTACAGTATTCGCCCCATTTTTCGGGCTGCCACTTTTTCTTTCCGCTGCAAAGCCTTCCAAGCGGCTCACGCATGAACATGAGTATAAGCGGAATGATTATCAGTCCTGTAATATATATCGGGTTCATTATCGGTATACCAAGGAACATTGTGCAGATAAGCCCTCCGACAAGGGAAGCATAGAACACAAAGCCCGATATACTGTTCGGCCCGAAGAATGCATTTTCGTAATCCCGCCTCCTCAGCGAGGATATCAGATTCAGTATCATTGATATCATTATCGTCACGATACCGAGCGCGACAGAGCCGTAGATTATCATGTTGATCGTTTCCGATTCCATGACCTCCATAAGCTTGCCTTCCGTTCCGAACAATGCATGGTGCACCGGGTCGAGTACGTGCTCAAATCCGAATACCGACCCATACAGGAACCCGAATATCATACCCGATATTCCGCAGGGGACGAGTATCCGCCCTATCTCCATCTTTTTCAGCTTCCACATCAGGAAGCCTACAAGCGCGACCACAAAGCCCTGCCCCATATCACCGAACATTATTCCGAAGAATAATGTATAGGTCAGAGCAACTATTGCGGTCGGGTCTACCTCATTATAATTCGGAAGACCGTACATATTGACATAGAATTCATACAGCCGTATGAACGGCGGGTTTTTGAGTATAACAGGCGGGGAGTTTTTCAGCTCCTCCTTGCCGTCGCTGATGGAATATTCCACGCTTGATATCTTGTCGAGATTCTCGGTGAAATATTTTTCCTTATCAGCAGGTATCCAGCCTGTGAGGATAAAGCTCTTATGGTATTTGTATACATACCGCCTGATCGCGTGGAACGTATATAGCTCCTCAAGCTTTGTATAATACTTCATGCATTTATCCTTTTCCTTATTCCAGAAATCGGATATTTTCTTTTCGAGACTTTCACTTTCGGCTTCCAGACCGGAAAGCTGTTTTTTCAGTGTTTCGATACATTCCTCAGGAGTACCGGAGATATCCGGAACATCCATCCTCTCAAAATAGAGCGAGGAGAATATCCTGTCCACCTCATGACACTTCTCTATCGGAGCAAAATACGCGCCCCAATAATGCGTCTCATCATTCGTACACGGGAAGAAAAGTACATAGGGATTATCAAGCCTGGATATCTTGTCCATACTTTCCTTTGGCAGACGTCCGAAGGTCGGGACAATATATCTACATTTGTTTATCTCGGTAAAGTCGAGACCGCTTCCGGTAAAATGCCCTACCTGTTCGATTTTTCGCATACAGGATTCCCGCTCCTGCTTGCAGCGCAGTCTGTTATTGACCATTTTTTCGATCTTTTGGATAAGGAACTCAACGTATTCAACGACCTCATCCGCCTCAGCGTCAAAATCCTTCAGCCCGGTAAAATTCAGCTCAAAGCCTGCCATATCTGCAGCACTCCTCAGACTCTGAAGGGGCGCTGAATACGGATTTTTTTCATTAAGCGGTACAAAATTCCTGGTGTTTGAATAAAAGGACATCGCGTCGTCCGGCTGGAATACTCTTGATTTTCCGCAGAACTGTATGACCTTATGCAGTTCAGGCATCAGACCGATAATGCTTATGGCTTTGACCGGTTTCACAGACATAGTGTCACCTCCTTATCTGACGAGCATTTTTTCCTTCTCGTCAGCCGACAAGCCGTAGCGTGTCGCTTCTATAATATTTACTATATTTGTAAGCTCTATCTCCTTCAGATAATAATACGATATCATTACTATCGTAGGGTTCGGAGAAAGTCTCAGATGGTGCTTACAATACATACTCAGCAATGCATTTGCAAGCTGGGAAATGTCATTATACTGAAGCTTCGAGATAAGCCTGCCGAGATATGTAGAGCTTACCATATCAAAAACTTCATTTACACTGCCTGCATCGCAAAGCTCCTCTTTTGTACGCTCCGGCAGTCTGCCGTATGGTATCAGGAGCGGAACGATGCGTTCTTTATTGTAGTGATAATATTTTTTCAGTCTTATGATACGCGATATATTGCGGAAATCGAGCATCGCAGTAATAACATTCAGCAGGTCATCCCTGTCCTTGCCGTTGCGGGTAGTTTTGATAGCCTCTATGACCATACCGAAATTACGGTTATTCATTTCAGCCTCCAGCAGTGCGATATTGGCTCTTTCCCCGTCCTTCGGGCGGAACTTCCTGATGGCAGGGGCATATTTTGTTCCTGCCAGAGCGGAAACAAGCTCATCATACGAGCGCACCTGTATCATCTTTTCAAGATCTATCTTTGTCACCTTTTTCAGCGACTCCGGCACACTGTAGATAAATTCGTCAGCCTTTCCTATATTCAGAAGAGTAACGCATCTGAGTATCTGGTCTATTTCCGCCTGAGAGATAATAAAATCCGTAAAGATAAGTGACTGATTCATCGCATAGCGCGACAGTGCGAATATATCATAATATATAGTCTGCCTGAGCATCGGCTCAAGCTGACCTCTGTGGACTTCATTTTCATTCAGTCCCACAAGCGCATCCTTGTAGTTTGTCCGTGATTTCAGATACGCTGCGACCTCGGACACATTTCTGCAATCCGTAAGCTGCTTGTAATCCGTTTCACCGAGGCTTTTCCCATACATTGCACGAGCCTTGGCAAGTATGGCATTTGATGCCATTGCTGACACCATTGATGTAGCCATTTTTATTTCACCTCACTTACAGAGCTTCCGTGCGCAGCAGCACAGAAATGATCTCCGGGAGCAGATGCGCTCATATCTGCCCGCTGATAACTCTCTGTACGATCTCATTGACCCATCGGTCACGGTTTTCCTTATTTTCCTTATCAAGATGATCTATGACCGCAGCATTTTTCTTTTCAAGCGCTGCAAGCTTTTCGTCCGCAGCTTTTTGTGCGATACGGGTATTTATCTTGATCCTTTCATTAGCCCTTTCGATATAATCATTCTTGATCTTTTCCTTGGTATGGATTATTTCGTTCTCGTAGTTCACCTTGCTCTGCACTGCGGCATCAGTAAGGTCACGGGCTTTTTTATCCATATCGAGAATTTTAGAGATCATATCCTCCAAAGCATCACACCTCCCGATTATCCAATATGGAAAGCAAAGAATCTGATATACAGCGCGGCGTCTCCGGGCAGAGTACTGCGGAAATCGGTGCCGGAGCAGCATCGTGCCGATAAAGCAGTACAGATTCCTTACTACAAATTGATTATACTACCGTAAAATACTTTTTTCAAGCGACAATAGGCATATAATGTTGTATTATGTGAGCTATATATGCCGGCGGGGGGTCAGTTTTTCAGGCTTTGCATCGGAGCGGGTATCCTGCCTCCGCGTGAAATAAATCTTGCGGGAGATTTCGGGTTGACATCCATTATCGGGCCGTTTCCGAGAAGGCCGCCGAAATTAAGTTCCTCGCCTGCTGATTTTCCGATAGCCGGGATAAGGCGCACAGCCGTAGTTTTTGAATTTACCATACCTATAGCTGCCTCATCGGCAATAATTCCGGAGATGACCTCAGCAGGTGTATCGCCGGGAATAGCTATCATATCAAGACCCACCGAGCAGACCGCCGTCATAGCCTCGAGCTTTGTCAGGGTAAGTGCCTTGCTTCTTGCGGCGTCTATCATGCCGGCGTCCTCGGTAACAGGAATAAATGCGCCGGACAGACCGCCTACATGGGACGAAGCCATAACGCCGCCCTTCTTTACTGCATCATTGAGCAGAGCGAGGCAGGCAGTTGTACCGTGAGCACCGCACTGTTCCAGACCCATTTCCTCGAGGATATGGGCAACGGAATCTCCGATAGCCGGTGTGGGAGCGAGTGAAAGGTCAACGATACCGAATGGGACGCTGAGTCTTTTTGATGCTTCTCTTGCGACGAGCATACCGGCGCGGGTTATTTTGAATGCTGTTTTCTTTACGATATCGGCGACCTCAGTAATATTGCAGTCACCTGCCTTTGCGAGGGCAGCCCTCACAACTCCGGGGCCTGAAACGCCTACGTTTATAACGCTGTCGGGTTCACCGGGGCCGTGGAACGCGCCCGCCATGAAGGGGTTATCCTCCGGGGCGTTGCAGAACACAACGAGCTTAGCCGCGCCGATGCAGTCGCGGTCAGCGGTAAGCTCAGCGCTGCGGCGGATAACGGCGCCCATTTTTGCAACGGCGTCCATATTTATACCGGCTTTAGTACTGCCGATATTGACCGAGGAACATACTCTTTCCGTACAGGAGAGAGCCTCGGGGATACTTTCTATGAGTGCATAATCTCCCTGAGCGAAGCCCTTATGCACCAGAGCGCTGTAGCCGCCGACGAAATTGACGCCGATTTCCTTAGCAGCCTTATCGAGGGTCATAGCGAACCTGACCGGGCTTTTTGCAGGGCAGGCAGCCGCAAGCATTGCCACAGGGGTAACGGAAATACGTTTATGTATAATAGGGATACCAAGCTCCTTACTGATATCCTCGCCGGTTTTCACGAGGTCGCCGGCATAGCGGCATATTTTGTCATAGAGCTTATTACAGGCCTTGTCTATATCCTCATCGATACAATCGAGGAGTGAAATACCCATAGTGATAGTTCTCACGTCAAGGTTTTCATTATCGATCATATTGATAGTTTCGAGTATGTCATGTGAATTGATCATAATTCCTTATTCCTTTCAGCGTGATATACAGACCTCCGCGCAGGCGGCGGGTCTTTTCAGATAGTATGCATTGCGTTAAAGATATCCTCATGCATTACATGGATCTTTACGCCCATTTCGTCGCCTTTTTCCGTCAGGCTATCGACGAGTGATGAAAAAGGAACGGTACAGCCGCTGATATCGACATACATTATCATTGCAAATAGTCCCTGAAGCACCGACTGTGTGACCTCAATAATATTCACACCCACCTGTGCGCACTCATTTGACACCTTTGCAAGGATACCAACGTTATCCTTTCCAATAACTGTAATTACTGCATTCATAATTTCAGACCTCCCTGTTTTTTTATATACTCAATTATCCCATTTTCTTCCCGCTTTGTCAAGCACCGGCGTGCCGCCGGTGTCAATTCGCGTAATCGTTCGCTCCGCTCACTCTGCACTCGTAAGGTAGCTTCATAAGCCGCGTTCTGAATAAAAGCCGCCGGAAACATAACGGAAAGTTTAGGTCAAGCCTTTTTAAAGGCTTGCAGGTCGAGGGCAGCGCCCTCGTCGCCGTCCGCAGACGGCGAAATACTCCGGACACAATCCCTCCGCAAGGGGTGAATTCAAAAAAGCCCC
>CADCGS010000099.1 GCA_902801055.1 uncultured Ruminococcus sp.
TACCCTAGAAGAATCTTCAACGGACTGTCTGCTAACGATCTGCTTAAACAATTAAATGTCGCTTAATTTCACTGACATTTTATATTGCAATTTAGAAAAACAAAAAATCGTATTTCTTTTTCTTGACAAAACGATAAACGATATAGTAAAATAAATATGTATTTTTTATTTTCCGGAGGGACAGGTTATGACAAAAAAACCTTTTATCACCAAAGAACAGGCACAACAGATCATCAAGGATTTCCCGACACCTTTTCATATATATGACGAAAAAGCGATCCGTGAAAATGCCCGCAGGCTTACCAAAGCTTTTTCATGGAACAAGGGGTTCCGTGAATATTTCGCCGTAAAGGCTACGCCTAATCCTTCTATCCTGAAAATACTCAAGGAGGAAGGCTGCGGCACAGACTGCTCATCCTATGCGGAGCTGCTCATGAGCAAAAAATGCGGATTCAAGTCCCCGGAGATCATGTTCTCCTCAAATGATACCCCGATCGAGGAATTCCGCTATGCAAACGAGATCGGCGCTATCATCAATCTTGACGATATTACCCATATCAAGGCACTGGAACAGGCATGCGGTATCCCCGAAACGGTATGCTGCCGCTATAATCCGGGCGGGACCTTCTCCATTTCAACGACCATAATGGATAATCCCGGCGATGCCAAATACGGCATGACAAAGGAACAGATCATCGAGGCATATAGGATACTCAGGGAAAAGGGTGCAAAAAAATTCGGTATCCATGCTTTCCTTGCAAGCAATACCGTATCAAACGAATATTACCCGACACTCGCGGGAATACTTTTCCGCCTTGCCGTCGAGATCAAGGAGACTGCCGGCGTAGAGCTGAGCTTTATCAATCTTTCCGGAGGTGTCGGCGTACCCTATACTCCGGATAAGGAGCCTAACGATATCATGGTGATCGGCGAGGGCGTGCGCAGACAGTTCGAGGAAATACTCGTTCCGGCAGGTCTCGGAGATATCAGCATCTTCACCGAGCTTGGCAGGTTCATGCTTGCTCCCTACGGACATCTTGTCACCACCGCTATCCACGAAAAGCATATCCATAAGGAATATATCGGCGTGGACGCCTGTGCTGTAAACCTCATGCGTCCGGCTATGTACGGTGCATACCACCATATAACCGTTCTCGGCAAGGAGGACGCTCCCTGCGACCATACATATGATGTTACCGGCTCTCTCTGTGAGAATAACGACAAATTTGCAATTGACCGCAGGCTCCCGAAAATCGACATTGGCGATATCCTCGTTATCCACGATACCGGTGCTCACGGCTTTGCAATGGGCTACAACTACAACGGCAAGCTCAAAAGCGCTGAGCTTCTTCTGCGCGAGGACGGCTCTGTTGTAATGATACGCCGCGCAGAAACAGTAGAGGATTATTTTGCTACGCTTGACGGCTTCTGGGATATATTCTGAACCGGGCTTTCGTACATCATAATCACACATATATTACAAATTACCCCCGACAGATGTCGGGGGCATTTTTTACTCTTTTACTCTTTTGAGCCTTCTTCTTCTGATTCGTCCTTCTTTTCGGATCCGTCCTTCTTTTCATCAGACTTTTCTGATTTTTTGCTTTCGTTTTCCTCTCCGGCTTTCAGGTATTCATCAGCCTTCTTTGTGATATCACTGTTTCCGAGAGAGGAGGCATTATTCATTACAGTACGCATATCCTCATAGGCATAGTTTCCGTTTTTATATTCGTTATATGCCTTGTCAAGATAATTGTTTGTAAGGCTTGCGGTCTGGCTTTCAGCAAGTGAGGAGCCTTTGACGCTCTTTCTGTAGGTTTTCTGTGCAAAGGTAGTATTGCCTTCACGCAGGCTCTTGTATACGTTTACGGCGGGGCTGCTGCTGATAATAAGTATTACGACAGCAGACAGAGCAAATACGCCCATTACTGCACATTTGACAATGATAACTGCCTTTGACTGCTTTTTGCGTTCTATCTTTTCAGGGAGGAAAAGGTTCTTGCGTTCCTTCTTTGTTCCGCATTCCTGACAGAATAACTCGTTGCCTGCTACTATACTATGACAGTTCTGGCAGTATTTATTGAATTTCGCACGCTTTACGATAAGAACTATCTCCCATGCAAGCAGACCTGCTATGATAACGCTGAGTATGATAACAACTATCGTCGTAGGAGTGATGGGATTTGTTTCCTTTGCAGTCTCGTTCTGTCCTGCGGAATAGGTCTTGTCGGTCTTGCCGTCACCGTCACTGTCCACAAGAAGATCAACGGTGCTCTTCTGTTCGGTATTTGTGGAAATAGCCGTATCCTTGGTTATCGGAACATCCTTGAAATTACGCACATCGGTATATTCGCCTTCATCATCCGGGTAGCTGATGGAATAATCCATTTTGCCCTCGCCGGTGCCGTTGATGCTGATCTCATAGAACTTATCAGCAGCAAGACGAAGGATCTTTACCTGATCGTCGCCCGGCACATTCGTATTATTGCCGGAATTGCTGCTTTCGCTGCCATTCTGCGAGAAGAAGCCGCTTGGCTGCACGGATGATTCATCCTCCGGGAAGAAATTGCTGACCTCCTCGGATTCCTCCTGATTCGGCATACCTGTTATAGCCTCATCGGCAAGGGTCGTTATGAACAGCGTACCGAACTGTGTACGGGTATTCATATTCTTCGTATCCGAGCTGAGCGTCTCGCCGTTGTATGATACCGTTACATCAACAGGGCAGGCAATACGGATATAAAGATATTTTTCACCGTTGATCTGATCCGCCATATCATTGAATATATTGCCCAGCTCATTTTCCTCGCCTACAAGATACTCTGTATCATCTGCGCTGCCGACCTCATAGTAATATCCGGGAGAAGCAAGCTTCTGCATCAATGTCTGGCAGGTTTTCTTTTCCGAGCCGCTCAGTGAATGAAAAAATCCGAGGGAATAGATCGTTACATCCTTATTCTTTATTCCCTTGGTAAGTGTCTGAAGTGCATCGGAATAGCTGCCGTTTTCCGTTTCGCCCTGATTGGGCTGACCGTCACTCATCAGCACGATCATTTTCTTCTTGCTTGAGGAGGAGTTCAGTATTTCATCCGCATCCTTCAGACCGCTGTACATATTTGTACCGCCGCCGGTGCGAAGGTTTTCGGTAATGCCTCTGAGCTTCATCCTTTCATTGGAGCGCTGGATCAGAATGTTTGATCTGTCTGAATATGTTACGACCGAGATCCTTGTTGCGGGGCTTGCATCGAGCACGGTATCAACGAACTTGGATGCAGCCTTTCTTGTCTGCTCCATAGGCGTTCCGTCCATGCTTCCCGAAACGTCAAGCACAAGCACGACATCACGCTGTGCCATACCGAAATCGGTATATATCTTACATTCAGAGGCATATTTATCCGTTTTCTGTTCATTGGAATTATCATTTACCACAAGGGTAATGGTTTTCTTTATGCTTTCGTCAGCCGTATCGGTAATAACTGCGGAATACAGTCCGTTGCCCACTGAACCGGGGAGTGCAAAGAATTCCGAGGCAACATTCTCGTCAAGAACAGCTTTGGAATTATCATAAAGCTTATAGAGCTTGAGGTTGTAATTCTGATAGGGCTTATTGTCCTTATCGTATACGATGAATTTACCGCCCGGCTCCAGTGTCTTGTCAAAGCTTGTGGGGATACCGACAGCATCGAATGAGTCGATAACAGCCTCCATAGCTTCATTGCTAAGCTTTTTGCCTTCATCGGAAACGGTATTGTTCGCACCGTCAGCTGTCATTTTAGCGGCATTCTTTTCTATAACGGAGCGCAGATCCCTGATATCCGAATATCCGCTGAGCTGAGGCAGAGAGCTGTAGTAAAGATTCGCAATCTGCGTACCGGACAGCTTTCCGCTCTTCTGCATCAGATATACAGGGTAGGTCACAAGTGACGCTCCCTCCTCGGGACTGTTTTTGAATTCCTTGTAATCGGAATAATTGCCTATAGCAGGAGCCGACATATCGCCCTTGGCATTTTTCCAGTCGCAGCTGCCGTCGATATTTCCGTTATCAGCCTTATCCTGTACAAGCTCGCCGAATACCTGAGCCACACCCTCGATAACAGCATCCTGCTCGGATCTGCCGTTATGGTCATCATCCAGGAATATACGGTCAGCAAGACCCGAATCATTCTTTATGATGCCCTGGGAGAAAATATAGCCCATTTCATCGGTATCGCTGACGACATCATCGCTTATCTTGCCTGAGCCGTCAGTCTTTTCGCCTATAAGGATCTTATTGTCCGCGGTGACTGCGGTATTGTCCTTCATTTTCTCATCGCTGAAGCCTGTCTTATATTCCCTGAGACCGACATAAGCCATCGTAGGGCTTTCGTCATTTCTGATACCCTTGCGGTAGAACATATCACGGAAGAAATCATATGTCTTCTGGAGGTTATCCAAGGTATCAAGGCTGACAGTATCGATCTTCTCCGTTTTGGGGTTCCACTGCAGCACAGGAGCCTGTGCAAGTGCGTTGGCTGAAACAACGTTATCCTGCTTATCCACCTTATGTATCTCGATATTGCGGGTATCGTCGCGCAGCTCGGCAGATTCCTCGGAATTTATCCTGAAAGTGGGGTTTATATCATCTTTCTTCTTTACAGCTGTCTTTGGCTTTGCATTGTCGTCGGAATAGGTCTTTTTAAGGGTGGTCTTTATACCCTCTACCTTACCGGTCTCCGCATTTACAGCGACCTTTGCGGCAGGCTCGCCCGTATTCTCGATATTTACGCTGTAATTCCTGTAGAGCTTATATTCGCCCTCTCCGTTATCGGAAATTTTCAGACCCTCGTCCCTGAGATCATACACATCATCGCTCAGGCCGTAATCCTTTTTCATAAGGAAATTGACAGCATTTTTCATTACCGATTCGTCCACCTTTGCCTCTGTGGGAACAGTATCGGGAATATCAAGGTGGTGTCCGGAAATATCTATGACATTTCCGTTTCTGTCCGTCTTGACGGTCATTTCGCCGCCGATGACCTCAATATTGTCCCGCATCTGACGGAAGCTGTAGTATATGCTGTCGAGGGTATCAACAGTTTCCGCCTCCTTGTATTCCTCAGAAACGCCGCTGATGCCGAACTGGCTGCCCACCTGACTGAGCAGCTGGAGAGCATCACTGCTGTTGTTCACAGCAGGAACATCTGTGCCGCTGAGCAGACCGGGGTCAAACATGACACGTCCTGCATTGATAAGCTCAGTCCTTGCCTTATCCTGCTCTTCCCTTTCCTTGGAAGCCTGTGAAGTCTCAGGATCTTCTTCTTTTTTGCTTTTTTCAGATGCGCCGTATGCTTTCAGATCTGTATTGCACATATCATAAATGCACAATGCATCAGTAACGCTGCTTGCAGCAATAACTGCCGCAAGAATGATCGTCAGCAGTCTCGGACGGACGAATCTGCCTTTGATACTCATATCCGCTTCACTCCTTAGCTAATATTTTTCATCAGTATCAATATAAAATAAAATACCGATGAACTCACCATACGGTAAATGTACAGATAACATACCAATCTAATAATAATACATTTTTGTCGCCGATGCAATACAAATATGATTTTTTTCTCCTTTTTTTCTCCTAAGGCAACACCGCACAAAGAACGCCTTACGGCTTAGCACCGCATATGCTGCGCCCGAAGGAAGTGCCCTTGGGGTGCGTGCCCGCACTGGGCAATTCGCGCCGGCGTGCCGCCGGTGTCAATTCACGGCGCAGTGCCTGCGCTGTCAATTCACGTAATCGTTCGCTCCGCTCACTCTGCACCCGTAAGGAAACTTTGTAAGCCGCGATCGTAATTAAATCAGCGGGAAACAGAACGCCGCCGCACCTGTCAACAAAGTAACGACCGCGAGTAGTGAATGTTCGGTATGAGTGCAGAGCGGAACGAAGTGGAGCGAACCCCGCGAATTGCCCAGTGCGGGCACGCACCGCCGGCGTGCCGCAACAATTCTGTAAACGGCGCGGTGCATCTCCCTCCCATGTATTAAGGCAACACCGCATAATTGCGAAGTCATTGAAAATATGATATAATAAAAACATGAACAGACAGATGACACTGGCAGAAATGAATGATGAGTTTGGT
>CADCGS010000100.1 GCA_902801055.1 uncultured Ruminococcus sp.
CCGCCGAAGAGCTTGCCGGCAAGGTGTCCTCCTACTGCGGAAATGTATGCAGCTTCGATGACTATACTCAGGCATATGAATATGCCCTCTCCCGGACAGGGCATGACGATGCCCTTATAATTTTCGGCTCACTTTACCTTGCTTCATCCATGAGGGCAGTCATAATAAATAAAGGCAATACCACACAAGGATAGTGCCGCCGAAGAGTTTGCCGGCAAGGTGTCCTCCTACTGCGGAAATGTATGCAGCTTCGATGACTATACTCAGGCATTTGAATATGCCCTCTCCCGGACAGGGCGTGACGATGCCCTTATAATTTTCGGCTCACTTTACCTTGCTTCATCCATGAGGGCGGTCATAATAAATAAAGGCAATACTGCACAAGGATATTGCCGCCGGAAGTGACTGACCGTACAGATGATTTTGTAGTATGACGATATATCAAAGGTTTTGCATAAAAGCAGTGAGATCCTGCAAAGGCGGCTGAGGTCGTTTTGCATTAAGTTTGTGCTGAATAATGGAAAAGAGGGGGCGGATGCGGTGCTGAGCCGCAAGGCGCTCTCCCGGCGGTGCAACCTTTATATTGCGGCAATTTTTGCGCGCGGGATGTGTTATGATAAAGGAAAATCATCTGAACATTATTCCGGAGGCGTTTTTATGACTATTACTGCGACAAAATCATGGAAAAATTATCTTGCGCTCTGTAATGTTCTGGAGCGCAACGACATAATATACGACAGGGATGACAGACATCTCAGCGTCGGCTGTCGGATAAGCGGCAAGGACTGCGAATACTGCTTCAGGTTCAGTGTCGAGCCGTCGAAAATGCTTATCACGCTTTGCGTCCCCGTCCCGAGATGGTTCCCGCAGGAGCAGGCAAGGAATACCGCCCTCAGGATATGTAAGATAAACAATGACCTGACTGACGGTTCGTTCTGCTATGATCCTGCTCTGGGGCTTGTATACTACAAAATGACAGCGAGCTTTTATGAGAGCCGTATCGGGGAGGAACTTTACGAATATATGCTTTCGGTCGCTGCCGATGCGATGGACGAATACTATCAGAAGCTTTTGATTTAGGGGGGATATCGTGACTGAGGAGTTTTTGCCTGGAGGAAGAAAATTCGTGACGATTTGTCAGTATCCTGAGCTGCCGACTGGATGTGAGGTCACAGCGCTTGCGATGGTACTGAGGTTTTACGGACTGGATGCAGATAAATGTGAGCTTTCGGACAAATATTTAGATAAAGGAAAAATAGGAGAAACGGATTTCCGGGTTGCTTTCCCGGGTGACCCGCACAGTATAAATGGCTACGGATGTTATTCAAAGGCTATTGTAAGCTGTGCGGGTCGTTTTTTGCGTGACAGGGATAGTCCTCTGAATGTCAGGGATATATCCGGTCAGAGGCTGCGCGATCTGTTCGTGCATACCGCAAATGGGATACCGGTGCTGATATGGTGCACCATAGACCTGCGGGAGGGCTATTATACCCGTCAGTGGATAATAAACGGAGAAAAGCTGCGCTGGTATGCGCCGGAGCATTGTGTCGTGCTTCTGGGCGAGGTGGAAGGTAAGTCCGTTATTGCCGACCCGAGAACGGGAGGTATAGTCCGGTGGGACATAGACCTGCTTGAAAAAAGATACGATGAGCTGATGCGTCAGGCGGTGATGATCTTTTAAAGTGACACCGCGGAGTGCCGCAGGTGCGTGCACCCCAAGGGTACTTCCTACGGGCGCCCGCACTGGGCAATTCGCGGTGCGTGCCCGCACTGGGCAATTCGCGGGGGTCGCTGCGCTCTGCACTCATAAGGAAGCTTTGTAACTCGCGGTCTATACTTAAGGCAACACCGCACAAAAAACGCCTTACGGCTTAGCACCGCATATGCTTGCTCTTTTTCCGTCATTCTGCACAAAACTCGCTTGATAACCGTCAGGTTAACGACGCTCGTTTTGCACTTTATTCAGAGCGCGGCTTATGAAGCATCCTTACGGGTGCAGAGTGAGCGGAGCGAACGATTACGTGAATTGACACCGGCGGCACGCCGGCGGAGCCTTTGGTGGGGAATGATTCAGTGATTTTATAAGTGAAATTGACAAAACCGTTGATATTGTTGAAAATAATTGATATAATATGCTTAGAGAATATCCGAATTTTATTAAACAGGAGGTTGACGTACTATGCTAAAAGATTTTGAAAAGAAAAAACGCGAGGATAAGGATGCACTCAATGCTGAATTGAAGGTTCTGAGAAACCGCCTTCTGGGACAGCAGCAGCTTCTGCGCGATGCGAAGCTCCCTGTTATCGTCCTCATCGAGGGTTGGGCGGCAGCAGGCAAGGGCAGCCTTATCAAGGAGCTTATCAGCGAGATAGACCCGCGCTTTTACAATACCGTTTCGCCAGTGATAACGCCCGAACCGGATGAACGGTATCCGTTTCTGTACCAGTATTTCAACGCAATTCCGGAAAACGGAAAAATAACTTTCCTGGATTCCGGATGGATGGAGAGCGCTGTGCAGAAATATCTGCACCATGAAATAACCAAGGCTGAATATAAGCGCCGTATACGCCAGGTGAATGAATTCGAGCGTCAGCTCAGGGACAGCGGTTATCTGCTGCTGAAAATATTCCTCCATATCGACAAGGAAGAACAGTTCCAGAGACTGAAGGGCCTTGCGGAAGCTCCTGAGACAGAATGGCGCGTAAATAAAGAGGATCTGTGGCAGCATAAGGAATACAAAAGATTCACCGCCGCATATGATGAATTCATGAAAACGACCGGCGACAGCGCACAGTGGCATATACTTGACGGAAAACGCAGAAAAACAGCTGTGCGCGACGCTATGAAACTTCTTGTCGAAAGGATAGACAGAGGACTTGACGAGGGTAAATATATCGGCAATCCGTTTGAGGAAAAAATGGCGCTCAAAAAAATGCCGAAGCTTGCCGAGGTCGATCTTTCACCGACAATAGACGAGGAGGATTACAGGTCAGAGCTTAAACGCCTGCAAACAAGACTGAGCGAGCTGCATAATATCATATACCGCAAAAAGATACCGGTCATTCTTTGCTATGAGGGCTGGGACGCTGCCGGAAAGGGAGGAAATATCTGCCGTGTAGCTTATCCGCTCGACCCGAGAGGCTTTGACGTTCACCCGATCGCTTCGCCGCTGCCGCATGAGCTGAACCGCCATTTCCTGTGGAGATTCTGGACAAAGCTACCGAAAACCGGACATATCTGCATCTTCGACCGCACATGGTACGGCAGGGTAATGGTGGAGCGTCTGGAGGGCTTCTGCGGAGAAAAGGACTGGAAGCGTGCATATAACGAAATAAATGAATTTGAGCGTATGCTGACTGACTGGGGCGCGGTGGTGCTGAAATTCTGGATACATATCGACAAGGAAACACAGCTTGCAAGATTTACCGAGCGTCAGAATACTCCCGAAAAGCAGTGGAAGATAACAGACGAGGATTGGCGCAACCGTGAAAAATGGGATCTGTATGAGCCTGCGATTGATGAGATGCTGCAAAAGACAAGCACAAAAAATGCACCGTGGTATATCATAGAATCAAACGATAAGAAATATGCCCGTATACGCACACTCAAAATTATCGTCAAGGCTCTCGAAAAAGCCTGCGAGGATAATTTCAGCAACCGGATGGACAGATGATTAATCTGAAAAAGCTGCTGCATCATGATGATGCGGCAGCTTAAGGCAACACCGCACAAAGATAGTGCCGCAGATGCGCAGCCAATTTTTTCGTCAGAATGTGCAAAACGAGCCAATAACCTGACGGTTATCAAGCGAGTTTTGTGCAGAATGACGGANGTGCAAAACGAGCCAATAACCTGACGGTTATCAAGCGAGTTTTGTGCAGAATGACGGAAAAAGAGCAAGCAGATGTGGTGCTAAGCCGTAAGGCGTTCTTTGTGCGGTGTTGCCTTAATTGTATCGCTGTTATTTATTTTTTCCGCTGCGGTACAGCCTGCAAGAAAACAGACACGACAGACAGTAAAAAGGAAATACCATCAGCGGCGTCAGGCGGTATATCAGAGAATTATCCTTTGAGAAAAAACCCTGAAACCATCTGACAAAGCTTTCCACTGAACCGAATACCGACAGATCTCCGAACAGACCGTATACTATAACTGCAAATACTATCGCTCCGATTATGACCATTCTGTAGGCGTTGCCGTTCTTGCTGCCGAAACGGACAATGAACGGATTTTCTACTGTGCGGAAAAACAGCTGCAGCGAAAAAAGCAGCATAAGTATATCAATATTCAGGGAAATATCCGCGTCCATTATAGATCCGCAGACCAAAAATATTATGAACATAATAAGCACCGACAGTCCCGTCAACAGAAAACTGAAAAGATATTTCGTTCCGATCTGTATAAACGCTCCGCGGGGAACGGATATGATAAATGATCTGTATATCTCTCTTTCGTCATCATAAAATATTCCCTGTTCAAACATTCCTGCGATCAGTACCACAAGAATATTGCACCATGCAAGGATCAGAGACAGCTCCCATTTTTCCAGATCATCGGTGGTAAGCACGGGCAGCAGCGGAAAAAAGAATAATATTACCATGAGCATGGCGACCGATATAAAACCCTTTTTATGAGTCAGTATTTCCTTGTATAACATACGGATCACGGCATTTCCCTCCTTCTGAGAATCCTTACGGATAAGAAATATCCTGCCGCCGCAGACAAAGCAGCAAACAGCAGCATAAACAAGAATGCATTGTTAAGTATCAGGCTGTATTCGCTGCGGAAAAAATCCAATATATCAAAATCGGGGTTTTCGGATAGCTCATCAAGCCTTTTAAATGTAAAAATCCCCCATACCAGATATAAAACAACAGCAGCAGATGTTTTTATCATCAATACTGTCTGATTTTTTCTGAAACCGAAAGACATCACAATATCGTAAAATGATAATCCTGAAATCAGAAAGAATATCGAAGCGATATTCGCAATGATATGAAGAGTGAGCGGTTTTCCGTCCGCAATACACAGGAAAGCATTATATATTACCGATATGACAAATGCTGCGGACAGAATTATGAGCTTATACAGCATCTTTTCCGCGACGATGGTCTCCTCCCTTACGGAAGTAGTCCGCATAAAACGCAAAAAACCACATTCGGATTCCTTTATTATATAAGAGTTTTCCAAAAGAGCCAGCATCAGAACAAACGGCGGTATATACCGGAATATATAAATATTTCTTTCCAGAGAAAGCCGCACTTCTTCGTTATCTGCGAGATTTCCGCAGTTCATGCTTATGCGTACAAGAAGAAACAATACCGCTGTCAACGCTGAAAAAAGCAGCAGCGACAGATATAGCTTCCGCGTCTGGAGCCAGTCCTTGTAAATGAGCGTTTTCATTATTTCCACACCTTTCTCTCACGGCGGACATAAAAGAGCATTATTTCTTCGAGGGAAGTATTGTCTATCGTAAGACCACTGTATTTTTCAGCGGTTTTTTTCTTATTGCTTACCATTACCTCGGCGCCGAAATCGGAAAGCCTTGCGCTGATGTAATCATCGGGATCAATATCCTTGTACTGTGCCTTGGTGCATTTTATAACACCGTGGTTTTCGACTGTTTCGTCCTTGTTTCCGCTGAGGAGTATCCTTCCCTTTTCGATAAATGTAACGCAGTCGGCTATCTTTTCAATATCGGTCGTAATATGGGACGAAAGAAGTATGCTGTTGTTTTCGTCCTGGAGATATTCAAGGAAGATATCGAGTATCTCATTTCTTACGACAGGGTCAAGTCCCGTTGTCGCCTCGTCCATGATAAGCAGCCTTGCGCCGTGCGACAGCGCCGACGCGATCTGGAGCTTCATTTTCATACCCTTTGAAAATTCCCCGAAACGCTTTTTTCTCGGCAGGGCGAAACGGTCAAGATAATTGAAAAATGTATTTTTGTTCCAGCCGTCAAAAATTCCGCCGAGTATAGTGGAAAGCTGATTCGCATTGAGTATCTCATGAAACGGCAGCTCATCAAATACGGCTGATATATGTGATTTGATCTCCTTTTCATTTTCAATATTATCAAGTCCGAACATTTTTATGCTGCCGCTGTCTTTTCTGATAAGATTCAGCAAAAGACGGATCGTTGTGGTTTTTCCTGCGCCGTTCTGTCCGATAAAGCCCATTATGGAGCCTTTGGGTACATTAAAGCTGATACTGTCCAGCAAAAAGCCGTCATATTTTTTCGTAAGGTCTTTTATCTCAATAGCGTTAGTATATTCGTTCATGATAATTCTCCTTTGTAAAGCATCGTAAGCAGATCTTTCATCTCATCAAGCCCTACCGAATATTGTTTTCCCTTTGCGGCAGCCTCGGAAAGACATTTTTCGATCTGTCTCAGTCCCTCCTCACGCATAAGTTCCTTATTCTGCGCGCACACAAAGCTGCCCTTGCCTGTGAAGGATTCAATAAAGCCCTCGCGCTCAAGCTCTTCATAGGCACGCTTTGTGGTAATAATGCTGATACGCAGCTGCTGAGCGAGATTTCTCATGGAAGGCAGGGCGTCCCCTGTTTTGAGAGTTCCGCTCATTATCATTTCCTTGATCTGTGATACTATCTGTTCATAGATCGGTTTCCCCGAGGAATTGCTTATTACTATATCCATGTCCGCACTCCTTTAAAATTGTATATATACACTATATACATTATACACGATATTATATATTAATGTCAACCCAAAAAGAAAAAATAAAATTTTTTTTTCAAAAGGACTTGACTTGTTAATAACAATGTGATATTATCAATTTAGAACGAACACCGGTTCTCACTTCATTGCAGGCGCGGCACAGCAGTTGTGTAACGAAAAAATATCGGCGCGAAAAGCACGAAGTGCGCGGGTCCGGGGAGCTTGCTCCCTGGCGGATTCCAAAGGGCGCGGGTGTCCGGTCAGGTACGGGCGGCAGCCCGGGAGAAAAGGAGGAGTCAAAATGAAAAAGATACTTGTTGCGGTCGATCTGCAGAAGGATTTTGTTGACGGAGTACTCGGGAGCGAGGAGGCTAAGGCTATCGTTCCGGCGGCTGCGGAGAAGATCAGGGGATTTGAGGGGACTGTATTTGTCACTAAGGATACCCATGGGGAAAACTATATGCAGACCTCTGAGGGGAAAAAACTTCCGGTGCCCCATTGTATAAAGGGTACGGACGGATGGGAGCTTGATGCGGATATCGCAAAGGCTCTGGAAAACAAAGAATATACGGCAGTCGAAAAGATGACCTTCGGCAGCACTGAGCTTCCCGGACTTGTCGCTGAGAAGGCAGGGGATGAGGAGTTTGAAATAGAGATCATCGGACTTTGTACCGATATCTGCGTTGTAAGCAATGCGCTTCTGCTGAAGGCGGCGTTTCCGGAAATCGGGATCACCGTGGATGCAGCGTGCTGCGCCGGCGTTACTCCGCAGCTGCATGATGCGGCTCTCGATACCATGGCAAGCTGCCAGATAAATATAATCAACAGATAAAACTAAGGCAACACCGCCGGAAGACTGCTTTGCGGCTTAGCGCCACATCTGCTTACTCTTTTTCCGTTATTCTGCAAAAAACCCGCTTGATAACCGTCAGGTCAGCAGCGCTCGTTTTGCACATTGTGACGAAAAAATTGGCGGCGCATCTGCGGCACTATCTTTGTTCGGTATTGCCTGAAATCAAAAACACTGACTTTTATTACAGGAGGAATAATTATGTTTGATGCTTTAAAGGTAAAAAATGAATGTGTGGAGTGGATAAGGGATTTTTTTGAAAAGAACGGCAAGGGCTGTAATGCGGTCGTCGGTATATCCGGCGGCAAGGACAGCTCAATAGTGGCTGCGCTTTGTGCTGAGGCTCTCGGCAGGGACAGGGTAATAGGTGTGCTGATGCCTTGCGGCGAGCAGCATGATATAGATATGGCTAAGCTGCTTGTTGATACATTGGGAATAAAACACTATATCGTTAATATAAAGGATGCCGTTGAGGGTGTGACAAAAAATATCCCCTTCGAGCTTTCTGCGCAGAGCAGGACGAACCTTCCGTCGCGTATCAGAATGTCGGTGCTCTATGCCGTATCACAGAGCAATAACGGTAGAGTTGCGAATACCTGTAACCTCAGCGAGGACTGGGTGGGCTATTCTACACGCTACGGCGATGCTGCCGGGGATTTCAGCCCATGCTCTTATCTTACCGTGAACGAAATGAAGCAGATAGGCAGACTTATCGGACTGCCCGATGTTCTTGTTGATAAGGTGCCGATCGACGGTCTTTGCGGAAAAACCGACGAGGATAATTTAGGCTTTACCTATGCCGAGCTTGACAGGTATATCCGCGAGGGAGTTATCGAGGATCAGGACAAGAAGGCTAAGATCGACCGTATGCATGAAATGAATCAGTTTAAATTACAGCTCATGCCTGCGTTCAGACCTGAGCTCTGAGAGGGAGTGTAATTATCATGAAGCTTGAACCTATCGTTGTATCGCTGCTTGATACCGACCTTTATAAATTCAATATGGATCAGGTCATTTTCCATAAGCATACAGACCTGTGCGGACAGTATTTCTTCAAGTGCCGCAACAAGGATGTTGTTTTTACCGAGGAAATGGCCGAGGAGATCAGCGCACAGGTGGATCACCTCTGCACACTGAAATTCACAAATGAGGAGCTGGACTATCTTCGTTCCATCCGCTTCATTAAGAACGACTATGTTGAGTTTCTGCGCCTGTGGCACCCGATAAGGGATTATGTCACGATCAGCCGCAGCGACGACGGAGAGCTTTCCATCGAGGTAAGCGGGCCGCTTTTCTCGGCTATGCAGTTTGAGATATATCTGCTCGAGATCGTCAACGAGGTATATTTCCGCATGAAATATGATTATGACAGGCTGCTGGCATCTGCTGAGGAGAGACTTGATGCAAAGATAAAGGCTCTCTGTGACGGGACATATACGTTCCGTTTTGCGGAATTCGGATGCCGCAGAAGGCTTTCGAGAGAATGGGAGGATACTGTCGTGCGCCGTCTTGCGCAGGAGACAGACAAATGCGTAGGCACTTCCAACGTATATCTTGCGATGAAATACGATCTCACGCCGATAGGGACATATGCGCATGAATATGTTCAGATGTACCAAGGAATAGACGAGATACCGCTGGCGTTCACAAATCATTATGCTATGCGTGACTGGTACGACGAATATCAGGGCGATAACGGTACAGCCCTGACGGATACGGTAACGACCGATCTGTTTCTGCTGGATTTCAACCGCTCAATGGTAAACAACTATAACGGTGTGCGCCACGACAGCGGAAATCCGTATGAATGGGGCGAGAAGATCATCCGTCATTATGAAAGCTACGGGGCAGACCCCAAGACTAAGCTTCTGCTGTTCAGTGACAGTCTTGATTTTGACAGAGCACAGGCTTTGTATGACCATTTCAAGGACAGGACGAAGGTGTCATTCGGAATAGGGACATTCTGCTCCAATGACACAGAGGAGGAAGCGCTGAATATCGTAATAAAGCTCCAGTATGTCAACGGGCGGCCTGTTGCAAAGCTTTCCGATACGCCGGGCAAGGCTATGTGCAGGGACGAGGGATATCTTGAGTATCTGCGCAGATCAGTGGAGTTCAGACTCAGCCGGGCAAAATAAACACTTTTATATTCAATGGTCTTCTGGAGCTCCACTTCGTTCCGCTCGTGCGTGCACCCCAAGGGTACTTCCTACGGGCGCCCGCACTGGGCAATTCGCGGTGCGTGCACCCCAAGGGTACTTCCTACGGGCGCCCGCACTGGGCAATTCGCGGCGGAGTGCCTCCGCTGTCAATTCGCGGGGGTCGCTGCGCTTCGCTCCGCTCTGCACTCAGACCGAACATTCACTACTCGCGGTCGTTACTTTATTG
>CADCGS010000101.1 GCA_902801055.1 uncultured Ruminococcus sp.
CCGGTGTCAGTTCACGTAATCGTTCGCTCCGCTCACTCTGCACTCGTAAGGAAGATTTGTAAGCCGCGACCGTTATTAAAAGTAGCGGGGAACAAAACGGAAAGTTTAGGTCAAGCCTTTTTTATCCTTATTGACTTTATTTTAAGAAGGGGGTATAATGGTAGACGTGTGAAAAATACATTTTTTATTGAGGAGATATTTATGCAGTTGTTTAATTCCCGTGATGAAAAATTCCGTTCCCCTACAGGGGCTGTGCCTTTTGAAACTTCGATTCATTTGAGAATAGTCCTTCCGCGAGATCTGAAATGCTCGGGCGCTGTCGCAGTGTTCAAGGATGATAAATTCGGCGATTCTCTCGTGTCAGGAATGTTCTGGTGCGGTATGGTCGGCGATGACTATGAACAATGGGAATGTGATGTAAGCGTAGAGTATATAGGGCTTTACTGGTATCATTTCGGACTGGATACCTGCTACGGCAGACGCTATATAATGAAAGGCTTCGGCGGAGAAGGATATCTTTCACTCAGCGAAAATGAACCCCGCTTCCAGCTGCTTTGCTACGATAAGGATTTTACTACCCCGAGCTGGATGCCCGGCGGTATTATGTATCAGATATTCCCCGACAGATTCTGTAATTCCGGAGAACCTAAAGAGGGCGTCTACCCCGATAAGAAAATGCAGCCTGAATGGGATGTTATCCCCGACTGGCGCCCGAATGAACACGGTATCATAACTAATTCCGATTTCTTCGGCGGCGACCTCAAGGGAATTACTCAGAAGCTTCCGTATCTCAATGAACTCGGCGTTACCTGTATCTATCTTAACCCCATCTTCGAGGCATATTCAAATCATCGCTACGATACCGGAGATTACGAAAAGATAGACCCTGTCCTCGGTACGGAGGAGGATTTCCGCGAGCTTTGCAGCGAGGCAGGAAAGCTTGGTATCCATATCATTAACGACGGTGTGTTCAGCCATACCGGCAGCGACAGTAAATATTTTAACCGCGAAAACCGCTACCCCGGAAACGGCGCATATAATTCTCAGGAATCACCCTACTATACATGGTTCAGATTTATAGAATGGCCGAATATCTATAATTCATGGTGGGGCTTCAATACCCTCCCCGAGGTCGAGGAGCTTTCAAGCTCCTTTGACGAATATATCAACGGCGACAACGGCATAATCAGAAAATGGATGCGCGCCGGCAACAGCGGATGGAGACTTGATGTTGCTGATGAACTGCCGGATGATTTCATCGAGCATATCCGCGAGGCGGTAAAGGCTGAAAATTCCGATGCTCTCCTTCTCGGCGAGGTCTGGGAGGATGCATCCAATAAAGAAAGCTACGGCTCAAGAAGACGCTTCCTTTACGGCAAGGAGCTTGACAGCGTAATGAACTATCCGTTCCGCGACGCTATCCTCGGCTTCCTTGACTGCGGCGATGGCAGAGAAATGCTGGAAATAGTTCTCAATGTGCTTGAAAACTATCCGCGCCCGGTTATCCGCTGCCTTATGAACCTCCTCGGTACACACGATACCGAAAGAGTGCTGACTCTGCTTGCGGGTGAGCGACAGAACGGCAGAGGAAGAGAGTGGCAGGCGGCAACAAGCCTTTCGCCTGAACAGCGTGAATATGGTCTTAAACGTATGAGGATCGCCAGCGGCATACTCTATACACTTCCCGGTATCCCGTGTATTTATTACGGAGATGAGGTCGGCATGGAGGGCTACCGCGATCCCTTCAACCGTGCGACTTTCCCCTGGGGCAAAGAGGATAAGGAGCTTCAGCAGTGGTATATTGATCTTGGCAGGATGCGCCGTGAGTGCAGCTGCCTTGCGGACGGCGACCTCGTTGAATTCGGCTCCGGCGGCAGGACGATGGGCTATATCCGCCGCGATGATAAGAAAATGCTCCTTTGTGTATTCAATGCCGACCATCAGGAGATAAGATTTCGTATGCCGGAGGGCTTTGAAGGCGGAAAGACCTTTATGGAGACTGTGATGGAGGGCAATGAGCTTGTGATCCCGGCAAACGGCTGTGCATTTGTGCTTGCCGATGTCCCGGAGGAGCCTGCCGCAGAGACAGCTTCGCAGGAGCAGCCTGATGATATTGCTCAGCCGCAGGATAATACTCCCGGAAACGCCGAGGGATCTCAGCAGACGGTATCTGAATAATAACAAAGGCAACACCGGCGGCACTATCTTTGTGCGGTATTGCCTGAAATAACGCATCGGTCGTCCGTAAAGGGAAAACCGATGCGTTTATTTTTCGTTTGTGTTTGTATTGTTTTCTTTGTTCTTTTTGCTGCCGGCATTATCGGTGCTTTTCTTTTTTGCTATGATATTGACGGCTTTGGGGTAATTAACGATATGGATGGTTTTTCCGTCGTTCCTGTGTTCGCCGTCAACAGCCCAGTCGAGAGCCTCGTCGCATATTATTTTAATATCCGAGGCATGGAATAAAATAATATTTTCATGCTTGTAGGATTTTCCGAGCATGGAGAAAAAGGTGGAGAAAAGGTCAAATACGTTTTTCGGACGTTTGACAAGAAGTACCTCGAATTTTCCATCCGCAAAATCCACCTGGTCATTATCGAAATGGAAAAGCCCGGCAACACTGCGCGAATTTGAGATCGAACCAAAAATATAATCTCCCTCACAGCTTCTGTCGTCTGTGATTATTTTGATATGGTGAGATTTGATGGTATTGAGATATTTGGCTGCGCTGAAAAAGTATGCAGTCCGTCCGAATATATTCTTGGCGCGCTGAGGCGTTTCATAGGATACATTAGTGAATGCTCCGAATGATGCGATATAAACAAAGAAGTCGTTATTGAAGCTTCCGATATCGAATGGGCGGGGAACTCCCGAGGAGATCACCCTGACCGCCTTATCCGGCTTGGCTGCCAGACCGAGACTTCTGGCGAGATCGTTTGTTGTGCCGTTGGGGATAAGCCCCAGCGGTTTTTTTATGCCTGCCTGCATTACGCCGGTGATAAGCTCGCTTATTGTCCCGTCGCCGCCGAAGCAGCTTATTATATCGTAATTGAGATAATGCTCCTTTACATGATAGTCCGCATTATATTCCGGCGAAGTGAAATATGCCACGACCTCCATATGGTGCGCCGAAAACATATCCGCTATTTTTCCGACCGTTACAGTCGGCTTCTTTCGCCCGGAATGAGGATTGACTATCATCATAACGCGCTTTCGTTTCTTTTCAAGCTTTTCTTTTTTCAATAAATATCACCTCCCGGCGGCAAAGCGCACGGAAATTTTTTTTTCGGATAATAATTCATCATTTATGCGAGGGTGGGAGAAACGTTTTTTTGCCGGAAAAGGTTTCCCCGGCAAACTGACGGATATGCATGGGCAACACCGCACAATACTCGCTTGATGACTGTCAGGCTGTTGGCTCGTTTTGCACGTTCTGAGGAAAAAATTGGCGGCGCATCTGCGGCACTGTCTTTGTGCGGTATTGCCTTGATCTCTCCGGGCAGAGCGGTACTGGTCTGCATCAGAGGATATATCCGATCTTTTTCTTTGCCTTGTCGAGTGTGCGCTGTGAGATGCGAAGGGCGATCTCAGCGCTTTTGCGGTACTGCTCTTCAAGATATGCTTTATCGGAGATCAGTTTATTGTATTTATCCTGTATCGGGCGTACTGTCTCCACGACAGCCTCGCCTACTGCGGTCTTGAAATCGCCGTAGCCCTTGCCCTCGAATTCGGCGGTTATCTCGTCTGCGGTCTTGCCGGTGACGGAGCCCATGATGCCGATAAGGTTATTGATGCCGTCCTTGCCCTCGCCGACGCATACTCTTGCTTCGCTGTCGGTAACGGCGCGCTTGAATTTCTTCATAATGGTCTCGGGCTTGTCGAGGATAGCGACCCATGCATTTACATTTTCGTCTGATTTGGACATCTTCTTTGTCGGATCCTGCAAAGACTTTATCCTTGCGCCGACCTCGGGGATATATGCATCCGGGACGGTAAAGGTCTTGCCGTAGATGCCGTTGAAGCGGTCGGCAATATTTCTTGTAAGCTCCAGATGCTGTTTCTGATCCGCGCCGATAGGCACGAGGTCAGCCTGATAAAGAAGGATATCCGCAGCCATAAGTGACGGATAGGTGAAAAGTCCGGCATTTACATTGTCGGCGTGCTTAGCGGATTTATCCTTGAACTGGGTCATTCGTGAAAGCTCGCCGAACTGTGTATAGCAGTTGAGCAGCCATGCAAGCTCGGCATGGGTATGGACATGGCTCTGTATGAAGAAGATGCTTTTTTCCGTATCTATGCCGCAGGCAAGGAAAAGCGCATATGCCTCGAGGATATTCTTTTTGAATTCCTTTGGATCCTGTCTTACGGTTATTGCATGAAGGTCTGCTACAGCAAAGATGCAGTCGTAATCATCCTGGAGCCTGACCCAGTTGCGCAAAGCCCCGACATAATTGCCGAGGGTAATAGTACCGCTGGGCTGGATAGCGCTGAATATACGTTTCTTTTTTTCGGGAGCTTTTATTTCTTCTGACATATCAAAGTACCTCCGATGCAAGTTTGCCGAGTATCCTGATACCCTTTTCGAGCTGTTCGTCGGTCGGGGTAGAGAAGTTTATCCTGAAGCTGCTGCACTGTTCTGTTTCGTCGGTGAGGAAGGCATTTCCCGGGACAACGCAGACTTTATTGAGAACAGCCTGCTTGCAGAATTCAGTCATGCTGATCTTTGCGTTATCGGGAAGCTTGCACCAGATGAAAAGACCGCCCTCGATACGGCTGTAGGAGATGCCGGCGGGTACAAGGTATTTATCGAGCAGATCCATGCAGAAGTTTGCTTTCTTTTTATATATTTCTCTGAGAGAAGCAAGATGTCCCTCGAAATCATAATTTGTCATAAATTCATGAGCGACCATCTGTGCCCAGGTATTTGTATGGACATCCTCGCCCTGTTTGCAGACTATCATTTTCTGGAGCACCGGCTTGGGCGCGATAGCATAGCCTATACGCATACCGGGGGAAAGCACCTTGGAGAAGGAGCCTGCATAGACAACAAGACCCTCAGTATCGAGTGATTTGATGCAGGGGACATTTTCGCCGCTGATACGAAGTTCGCCGTAGGGGTTATCCTCGACTATCATTACATTATATTTTTTAGCCAGCTCATATACAGCCTTACGTCTTTCAAATGAAGTCGTAATGCCTGACGGGTTCTGGAAATTTGCTATGATATAGATGAAGCGGACATTTTTTTCGGTCTGGAGAGCTTTTTCAAGGAGATCGGGTCTCATACCCTGATCGTCCATAGGGATACCGCACAGGCGGCAGTTATATGAGCGGAAGGAATTGAGCGAGCCGATAAAGCTCGGAGCCTCACAGATAACGGTATCGCCCTCGTTGCATACAGTCTTTGTAAAAAGATCCATTACCTGCTGAGCGCCGGAGGTGATAAGGATATCGTCATTTTCATTTCCTACGTTATATTTAGTCTGCATATAATCCCAGACAGCCCTGCGAAGGGGCGGATATCCTTCTGTCACGCTGTACTGCAATACATCGACGGGTCTTTCTGCGAGTATTTTTGCAGATATCTCGGCTATAGCCTCAGTCGGGAATGCTTCGGGCGCCGGGTTTCCCGCAGACAGCGAAACCACTGTCGGGTCAGCCGCATATTTGAATATTTCTCTTATTGCTGAGGGTTTAAGTGTTTGTACTCTGTCGGAAATAACATATTCCATTATTATTCTTCCTTTCGTTTCGTTATCAATATTTCCTTTCGGTTACTCTCGTAACAGATTCATACCCTATTCTACCACATTTCTTCCGTTTATGCAACAATATTACCGGCGGTGCGTGCCCGCATCTAAATTGCAATATAAAATGTCAGTGAAATTAAGCGACATTTAATTGTTTAAGCAGATCGTTAGCAGACAGTCCGTTGAAGATTCTTCTAGGGTAGTT
>CADCGS010000102.1 GCA_902801055.1 uncultured Ruminococcus sp.
TCCCTCCAAGTGCAAGCTTTTTTCCTTGTTTCTGTATTTTTCCTTGCACTTATTATACCATGTCTTACCCTGAAACTCTACTGTTTATCGGTATTTCTACTCTCTTCGGGAGAAAAAAGCAGACACTAAGTATAATCTGCCAGAAGGATTAATATATAAAATTAAATACTATAAAAAATCATTTCTTGAGCGAATATCTTACAGGAAAAACCTTGAAAATGATAGCCAATGGATTGACCGAGGACGGAATACTGACACCGAAGAAAACAAATCATTGGACAGGCGGCGTGATAAAGTCTATACTGACAAACGAAAAATACAAGGGCGATGCGCTTCTGCAAAAGACCTACATATCCAATTGCATCAGCAAAAAATTGAAGAAAAACAATGGAGAGCTTCCGATGTACTATGTCGAGAACAGTCATCCTGCGATAATAGAACGAAGTATCTTCGACAGGGTACAGGCTGAAATGGCGCGAAGGTCATCTAAGCGAAAGACAAAGGAAGTCGGAACAAAAACAGAGCTTGGCAAATACTCCGGTAAATATGCACTCAGCGAAAGACTCTATTGCGGAGAATGCGGAAAGCCTTACAGACGGGTAACGTGGAGTATCCGAGGCAGCAGAAAAATCGTATGGCGGTGTGTAAGCCGGCTTGATTACGGAAAGAAATACTGCAAATGCTCGCCGAGCATTGAGGAAACGCTGCTGCACAGGGCTATAGCCGAAGCGATCACCCGAACAGCTCAGAACGAAGGAGCATCAACAGACAGAATAATGCAGCACATCAAAATGTATCAGGCACAGCAGGATGCAACGGATATCCTCAAAAAGCAGGAACGGCTGCGTGAGCTGCAAAAGCGATTTGATGACCTGACAAGCATAGACATCGAGCAGGCTGACACGGGAGAATTTGATGAACAGTTTGAAAGTCTGATAACAGAGATACATACCATAAAAGATGAACTGTCCGAAATGGAGAGTCAGAAGTCGGAGCTTGAAAAATTGCCCGGGCAGCTTGAAGAGATCGCTGTAATTTATAGAGGGGCTGAAAAACCATCCGGTTCAATATGACGATATTGTGACGCGGCAGCTAATACACTGCATCAAGGTTTTATCATCAAACAAGCTGCAAATATACTTCAAGGACGGCACGGTCATAGACGCAGAAATATAAAAAACGGCAAAGCCCGATCATACACGAACCCGAAAAAGTTCAGAGGTATGAGCGAGCTTTACCGTTTTGGAAAAGCTATTCTTTATTTGCGAATGATAACGTGAGTTCAGATCCAACAAGGATTCAATGAAAATATCTTTTTTGTACGCGGATCACAGTGCGTGGCCGCACAGGACGATTCGCGTAATCGCTCCCTGCGGTCGCTCTTTTTTTGTAAGTTTGAGTTCTGTGCCGCGCTCCGAGTGATATCTTTTTTATAGTATCTTTACATTGCGAAAATCCTGACACGCAAGCGGCAGAATTTTCGCTTGTATTATTTTTTGAGGTTTCAGTATTCATCATTTTCTCCTCCTGCATATTCTGTATATGAGATACCTGCGGGGGGGAGGATGTGTATTATGGATGCCTGCGAGCTGACCGCCTCGGTCACTGCTGTTGCAAATGTAATAGCCTGCCGGCTCAGTGATGATGAGCTGGCGATGCTTTCAGCTGTGCTGGTGCAGCTTGGCGATACGCTTGCCGTAATTGCGGCGCAAAGAGCACTGTCCGGGGACTGTGCGAAAGATCAGAAATAAGAAAAAGCCTTTCCTTCCGGGTATCATGCCGGAGAGAAAGGCTTATACTTCAGGCAACACCGCCGGTGTCAGTTCGCGTAATCGTTCGCTCCGCTCACTCTGCACTCGTAAGAAAACTTTATTACCCGCGATCGTTATTTATTTTATACGATCTTTCCGTCTGCCTGTCAACAAAGTAAAGACCGCGAGTAGTGAATGTTCGGTTCGAGTGCAGAGCGGAACGAAGTGGAGCGACCGGCGCGAATTGACAGCGGAGGCACTCCGCCGCTCCGCTCACCTGTCAATAAAGTAAAGACCGCGAGTTACGAATGTTCGGTATGAGCGCAGAGCGGAGCGTATCGCAGCGACCGGCGCGAATTGACAGCGGAGGCACTCCGCCGCACCGGAGGCACTATCTTTGTGCGGTATTGCCTTTACTTGATAATATCAGAGTGTTTTTGCGATTTCCTTGAGATATTCCCTGAACGGGCCGCCGAGCTTCGGATTGCGAAGTGCGATCTCTACTGTTGCCTGGAGAGTGCCGAGCTTGTCGCCCATATCGTAACGCTTGCCGGTGTAATCTACGCCGATTATGCCGACATTTCTTGCGAGCGTACACATAGCGTCGGTGAGCTGGATTTCCCCGCCGGCTCCGGGAGGCGTATTGTCAAGGATATCAAAGATATCCGGAGTGAGTACACATCTTCCGAGGATAGAGAACAGTGAAAGAACCTGATCCTTAGTTTTGGGCTTTTCGATCATATCGGTGCAGCTGTAAAGGTTATCCTCAAGATGATCTACCTTGAGCGAGCTGTATTTGTATATAGCTTCCTCGGGAACAGCCTTGATGCCGACGGCTGCCTTGCCGTATTTTTCATATGCCCTGATAAGCTGACCGCACGCCGGATCGTCGCCGATAATAACATCATCGCCGTACATTACTGCAAAAGGCTCGTTTCCGACGAATGAACGCGCACAGTTTACAGCATGGCCGAGACCTTTTGTCTCCTTCTGGCGGATGAAGTATATATTTGCAAGCTTGGAGATGGATACGATCTCGTCATAGACATCCTGCTTGCCTGACTGTAAAAGTCTGTCCTCAAGCTCGGGAGCACGGTCAAAATGATCCTCCATGATACCCTTGCCCCTGTTGGTGATGATAAGTATATCCGTAATGCCGGAATTAACTGCCTCTTCAACGATATACTGGATGGCAGGCTTATCAACAATTGTGAGCATTTCCTTTGGCATAGCCTTTGTTGCGGGAAGTACTCTTGTGCCGAGACCTGCCGCGGGGATGACTGCTTTTGTAACTTTCATATTGTTTCCTCCTTGTTTTGTAATATATTTTATTTTGAGAAAAGCGTATCAATAAATTGTCAGAACATCATAACTGCCGAAGCGATTATCAGTTCGCAGGCGAACACCGAAAAGGCAATTCCCGAATTGACGCCTCCGCGTTTATGAAGTATTCCGATAAGTTCATCATGAGGGAGATCCTCATTTTCCTTTTTGACCTTGCGGATCCGGTCGAGACAGAAGCCGTAGTAGCCCTTATTCGCCTTGAATGAAAAGACCACCTTTGCGGCAATAACGAGTATATTTACGATATACGGCAGCAGCATCATCATGCCGTGCAGAAAATCACAGTTGTTTCGTATCCAGTTCAGATACGAAAGATAATTCACGTAATCCGAGCTGCCTATTTCCTGCTGAGCCTGGCTCCAGAGGTCGCCGGTAAAATATCTGGCGCATACAAAGTTAAGTATTATCGGAAATATCGTAAGCAGACAGGCAAGTATACCCTTGAGATACTGCTTGCGGAAGAAATACCATACGTCAAAGAAGAAAAAGGTCGCGAAATTAAAGCGCATAGTTTTCTTTTTTTTCATATTTGAAAAAACGGGACCGTAGTACATTTCGTTTGCTTTAACGAAAGCCATAAGCTCCTCGCCGGTCACGCCGTCGAAATCATCATCTTTTTTCACGCCGATAGAGAAGTCCCTTATCTGACCGAAATTGACAGCACCGCCGCGGAAAAAATCCGGAGGGATCCTGCCGGAATCGTCCCCGTTGTAGGTAGGCTCATCCTCGAAGTTCTGACCGAAGTAATCGGGCATTTTTCTGCTTTCGGGAGGCGGGAGGAAATTTCCGCATCTTTCGCACACGATACAATCTTTAGGGTTTCTGTGACCGCAGCGCAGGCATGGGATAAGTCCGTCATCCGTTTCAGCCGAGACACTTTCGGCATTCTTTTCCGCATTATAGTCCTTCCAGGAGGTCTTGCTCTTATGCAGATCCGGGAAGATACATTTTCCCTTTGATTCATAACATTCTCTGTGATAGGGTGCGCCGCATTTCGGGCATACCACTATATCGTCTCCGTCACTAAAGACCCTGTCACAGACGGGACATTTTATGCTTGTAAAATCCATATCTTTCACCCTGAGTTATTGTTGTATTCATTAATATTTATTCCCTGATTTACATTATACAATACTTTTCCATATTTAGCAAGATAAAATACTGCACAGAACAGGGAAATCAATTTTATTGTGGAAATGAATCAGGGCAACAGTTAGAAAAGAAATATTATTTTTTTGGGGTTGACACGGGGAGGGGATAATGGTATAATTGGACTGTTATGTAGAAGCATAACTATCCTTGCTCCCACGAAGAGGGGAGCCATATGTCCAGAAGGAGGTGCAGAAAATGGCAGTTATCAATTCTTACGAGGCCGTATTCGTTATTTCTTTGAAGCAGGGCGAAGAGGCTGTAGCTGAGCTTGTAAACAAGTTCAAGGCTCGCATTGAAAGACACGCTACCGTTGAAAGCGTAGACGAGTGGGGTAAGAGAAGACTTTCTTATCCTATCAATAAGGAGACTGATGCATATTATGTTCTCTTTAACTTCAAGTCTGACGCTGAATTCCCGGCTGATCTTGACAGAAGAGCTAAGATCACAGACGGTGTTCTCCGTTCTATGATCATCAAAAAAGAAGCTTGATCAGGGAGGTAAAACATTATGAATAATGTATCTTTGGTCGGCAGAATTACCGCTGATCCTGAACTCAGACATACACAGTCGGGTATCGCTATGACCCGCTTTACCCTCGCGGTTGACCGCAGAATCAAATCAGGCGAGGAAAAACAGGCTGATTTCATTACTATCGTAGCATGGCGTCAGCAGGCTGAGTTCGTATGCAAGTATTTCTCCAAGGGAAGAAGAATGGCGATCACAGGTTCTATCCGTACCGGTTCCTATACCACACAGGATGGCAGCAAACGCTATACAACAGAGGTCTTTGCTGATACTGTAGAATTCTGTGAATCAAAATCCGATTCCGGCTCAGGCGGAAATTACAGCGGAAACAGCTATGGCAGCAGCTATAATCAGAATCGTCAGGATCCCGCTCCCGCTGCCACTTATTCAAGCGGCAATACGGGTGATTTCGAGGATATGCCTTCTGACGATGACCTGCCCTTTTAATTATTGAGAAAAGGAGGAACTAACAGATGGCTGAAAGAATTGAAAGAGACAATCGCAGAGGCGGCCGCAAGGGTCGTAAAAAGGTCTGCGCTTTTTGTGTAGATAAGGTTGAAGTGATCGACTATAAGGATATTTCCAGACTTCGTCGCTTTATTTCCGAAAGAGCAAAAATTCTTCCCCGCAGAGTAACAGGTACCTGCGCTCGTCACCAGAGAGAGCTTACCGTTGCTATCAAGCGCGCAAGATATCTTTCCCTTCTCCCCTACACAAGCGACTGATCATCGTGATTCCGACCGATGCTGCGGCATCGGTCTTTTTGTATGGAGGACAGTATGAAATATTCGTATAAAACAAAACGTACCTGCTCCCGCTCTATTGATATCGAGCTGGAGGACGGTATAGTAAAGGATGTCCGCTTCAACGGCGGCTGCCACGGCAATACACAGGGTATCGCGGCACTCGTCAAGGGCATGAAGGCTGAGGACGTTATCGCAAGATGCAGGAATATAGATTGTAACGGCAGAGGCACATCATGTCCCGACCAGCTGGCTATTGCTCTGGAGCAGGCTTTACAAAGTAAATAATGCAAACAAACTAAACCCCCGACAAAACGCTTGTCGGGGGTTAATTTGTTCAGAGTGACATATGTAACTCGAAATTGTAATTACATCGGCATCGGAATCAGTCCTTAAAGAATTTGAAACCGCGAGTAAAAACTCCCATACTGTGTATTACATTGGAAACATTCCATTCTGCATAGTATTTTTATAATAAGCAAAACCTGCGTATAACCTATTTGCTGCGGAATGACATTCGGTGTACGATTCATTACCATATCACCATCGACGCTGTTTACGCTTAATGCTTGATTCTTCAAGTCAGATCCTTATCCGACTCACACATAAGCGGCAGCTCCGCCGCTTGATATGCGGAACTTCCACAAGGCAAACGGTACAATCAACCTGTTCAGCCTATAAGCACTTTGCTGCATTGCAGCCCAGCCCCGCGTGCCGGCGGTTGAAAGCAGCTGCGAAACAACTATGTTTAATAAAACTATCGCAGTGCAGATATTCAATTGTAAGTTCTCAGTCCGAAGCTGCCCTGCCGCTCATCATACACAATACCGTCTCAAGCGGCTGACCTTTATCGTCAGGCAACCCTCTTGCGATTCAAAGATCTTTAGGGAACTTACGGAAACAATACCGTTATTATGAAGCAGTTCCGACCGTTGCCGCCTGCTAAGCCAAGCGGACTGCACCGGATACTCAGACTCTCAGAAAATTACGTCCTTACTAAATCTTATCCTCGCAGAAGACCTCGCACCAAGAGGCGCTCAGGTCTGAAATAACAGGTTCAAGATCGCCCATCGGAACTTGCCTCCCTTCGTGAATTAGATAATCCCGGAACACTGCCCCGCAGTCAAGGGTCTTATGCCGAACCGGTTTTTTATCTTGAATATATTATACCACATATTTGTAAAAAGTCAATAGTTTTTATAAACTTTTATATTATTTTTTATTTTAAAATAAAGTTGCAGATACACTTGACTTATATCCAAAATAAGTATAAAATAGAAGTTATGATATTGATTTTTCTTACAGTCCGGGGCGAAAACAAGCCGGATATTGGGGGGCTGTCAGCATCAAATAAAACGTAAAGGAGATACTGCCATGAGCGATATGGAAAAAGAAGTAGAGCAGGTTGAGGATGATGAAATGGAGGAAGTGGATCTTATCACACTTTCAGATGAAGATAATAACGAATATGAATTTGAGGTACTTGACGAGATAGATTACAAGGACGGTCATTACTATGCCCTGATGCCCACCTTTGATCTTCCCGACCAGGATATCGAATCCGGCAGCACCTACATGATCTTCGAGGCTGTTGAGGACGAAAACGGCGATCCCCAGCTTGCAGAGGTCGAGGATGAAGATCTGCTTGATGAAATAGCAGAAATATTCG
The DNA here is from genome assembly GCA_902801055.1 of uncultured Ruminococcus sp. Lineage (GTDB taxonomy): Bacteria > Bacillota > Clostridia > Oscillospirales > Acutalibacteraceae > UBA1213. Next base: position 7,185 of record CADCGS010000102.1, read on the forward strand.
AGAATAATTTCGATGCTGCTGAGGAAGAATAATTTTGTAAATTCTAATAATTATACTTGATTTTTCTGCATATATGATGTATAATTAAAATACACAAAGCAAATTCAATTTATATATATTGTCTGCCTGACGCGTATATATGTCTAAAATAACCCTACAACCCTTAAATCGGGAATCCGGCTCCTGTGGTGGACTTCAGACCTCCCGCTCCGTGCGGACGAAGGGAGTATGAAATCATGGGGAGGATACCCACCTGCTTATCTCGTAGGCAGGTTATTATTGACAGAGTACGGTTAGGCGGACTTTATTATTTCTATTCAAAAAAGTATTTTTTGCTGACCTTTTGCAGGTCGGCTTTTTTGTTGCCTGTACCCTGTATATTACGCCGGCGTGCCGCCGGCGCGCTCCGTTTCTGCCTTGCGGCAGAAAGAATAATTCGTGAAGGAACACGGCAAGGGGACGCCCTCTTTCCCAGGGCGTCCCCTCTTCAAAAAAGCCCCACCGGGGCTTTTTTGAATTCACCCCCGGCACGAGGGATTGTGTCCGGAGTATTTCGCCGTCTGCGGACGGCGACCAGAGGCTCGTCTCGCCTGCCGGCTCGGTCGGCGCTTCTCAGCCTGC
>CADCGS010000103.1 GCA_902801055.1 uncultured Ruminococcus sp.
CGGTTCGAGTGCAGAGCGGAACGAAGTGGAGCGACCGGCGCGAATTGACAGCGGAGGCACTCCGCCGCTCCGCTCACTCTGCACTCGTAAGAAAACTTTGTAACCCGCGACCGTTATTAAAGCCGCGGGGAACAAAACGCCGGCAGTGGAAAAGCATCAGGGAGATGATGCCTGGTAAAAAAAGACCGACTTCTGAGCTTTTACCCAAAAGTCGGTTGTATGCAGCGGGGACTGTCTCACAGTCCTGTTTGTTTACATGATGACCCGGATGTTCACTTTTCCTTATAGTTCCCGAGGAACGAGAAATCCGGAAGCTCCTCCAATAATGCACAGAGAAGACTTACCGTTCCGGGGTCGTTTATGCTGCCGGTGAAATCAAGATAAAACATATATTCAAATTTTTTCCCGTACTGCGGTCGTGATTCGATCTTGGTCAGATTCAGACCGTGTGCCGCGAACCGGCAAAGCACACTGTACAGTGATCCCGTAACGTGCGGAAGAGAAAAACAAAGACTGATCTTGTCTGCATCAGGCTCTATATACACATCCTTTGATATAACAATAAATCTTGTCGTATTGTTCGGATTATTCTGGAATCCCTTTGCAATTATTTCAAGCCCGTATTTCTCCGCAGCATCCTCTGAACATATCGCCGCCGAAGTATCATCTTCAAGTTCTGCGACCATCTTTGCTGCCTGAGCAGTGCTTACGAACGGTCTTTGCTTTATGTCCGGGTGTGCATTAAGATAATCCGAGCATTGGAGCAGCGCCTGCTCATGGGAATATACAGTCCTTATTTTTTCCTGAGACGTTCCCTTCCTTGCCGCAAGACAATGATTTACCGGGATATCCACGGCTGCGGCTATATGGAACCTGTACTGCAGCATAAGATCATATACCGCAGTCACTGAACCCGCCGAGCTGTTTTCTATCGGGATAACACCGAAATCTATCTCACCGATGGATATAGCGCGGAATATTTCCTTGAAAGGTGAATAGAACCTCGGCTCTGAACCAGGGAATACCTTTTTTGCCGCCATATGCGCATATGCACCCTCAGCACCGAAGCAGCCTGCCCTGATATTCTCAGGATCTGTACAAAGCTTCTTATTCGCAGTTAATATGCGGTTTCTCAGCTCTGCGCCGCTGCCGAGCATATCATGCTGTACGCCGCGGCTAAGCTCCATTATCGTCGCATATAGCAGTCTCGCACTTCCGCCGTACTTTCCCGCCTGCTCCTCGACCTTATCAAGGATAACACTTTCTCTTTCGGGATTGAACACAGGTATCCCGTTTTCTGCTTTGTATCGGGCTACCTCTGCGGAGCAGTCCATTCTTTTTCTGAACAGCTCTATTATACTGTTATCTATCTCGTCTATCTCATTTCTTATTGTTTTAAGATCCATTATTCCACTTCAACTCCTCGTTCCCGACCTGATCAATTCCGCACAAAACTCGCTTGATAACCGTCAGGTTAACTACGCTCGTTTTGCACATTCTGACGAAAAAATAGGCTGCGCATCTGCGGTACTATCTTTGTGCGGTATTGCCTTAAAGCTTCTGCGCTCTCGCAAGAAGCTCTGCGACCGCAACAGCCGCCGCAGCTTCTACTACAGGAACAGCTCTCGGAACGATACAAGGGTCGTGTCTGCCGTGTATCTCCAGAACGGTATCCTCATGCCTTTGCAGATCAACCGTATTCTGCTGACGCGATATCGACGGCGTGGGCTTCAGTGCCACGCGGAATATTATCGGCATACCCGAGCTTATCCCCCCGAGAATACCGCCGTGATTGTTCGTCCTCGTGCGTACCGTATCTCCGTCATAGAAAAACTCATCATTGTTTTCGCTGCCGCGCATTTCCGATACACCAAAGCCGGCTCCGAATTCTATCCCCTTGACCGCCGGGATACCGAATACTATCGAGGAAATAAGATTCTCTATCCCCTCAAACATCGGACTGCCTACACCCGCAGGCATACCAGTGACCGCACATTCCACCGTCCCGCCTATGCTGTCCTGAGCAAGCCGGCACTCCTCTATCAGGGCGCGCACAGGCTCCTCCTTCGCTTCGTCTATAAGCCCGAAACGAGAGCTGTTCAGTCTTGCGATAAGCTCGCCGGGAATATCAGCCGGGTCAAAAAGACTGTCCCTTACATTCCCGACTGATGCGATATGGGCGGCTATCCTTATACCCCTGCGTTCAAGCATCTGACGGCATACCGCGCCCGCAAAGGTCAGGGGCGCTGTCAGTCTGCCAGAAAAATGACCGCCGCCGCTGATATCATTGAAGCCGCCGTACCGGACAAAGCCGGTATAATCCGCATGACCCGGACGCGGACAGGAAAGGACATTTCCGTAATCCTGTGAACGGGTATTTGTATTTCTTATCACTGCACAAAGCGGCGCTCCTGTTGTCTTATCATTCAGCACACCGGAAAGTATCTCCGGGATATCCCTTTCAAGCCTCGGCGTGGCGGTCTTATCCTTCCCCGGAGCGCGTCTTGCCATCTGAAGATACAACTCATCCGTATCAAGCCGTTCGCCCGCAGGCAGACCGTCAATGACGACCCCTATGCCGTTTCCGTGGCTTTCGCCGAAAATGGATATTTTTATCCTTTCACCCCATGATGACATCGGCAATTCCTCCCAAGCTTCTGTAATCCTCAAAAAATGAGGGGTATGATTTATTCACACTTTCCATATCGGTGAGGATAATATCCTCCTCACACCCTGCCGCCGCAGTCGTCAGGGACATTACTATTCGGTGGTCATTATATCCCTCAGCACTTCCGCCCTTCAGGCGGGGCTTTCCGTCTATCACAAGACCGTCCGCTGTTTCAGCTATATCCGCACCCAGCCTTGTCAGGCCGTCCGTCATAGCGGCAAGGCGGTCACATTCCTTTATCCTGAGCCTTTCAGCACCGCGTATGACCGTTCTTCCCTCGGCAAAAGCCGCCGTCACCGCAAGCGCCGGAACCATATCGGGGATATCGGTGGCGTCTATCTCTATACCGTGAAGCTTTCCGCCGCTGATATTTATTTTCCCGTCATTTACGGTTATATCCGCGCCGAAGCGGCGGTATATCTCTATACATTCCTTATCGCCCTGTGTGCTGTCGGGAGAGAGATTATCTATCGTGATATTCCCCCCGAGAGCGCCCGCCGTAAGGAAAAACGCCGCCTGCGACCAGTCGCCCTCGACCTTATGGTCATGGGGAAGATATTTCTGTCCGCCGGGTATCGTCCAGCCCGTTTCCGTTTCACGGACGTACACGCCGAACTGCGCCATTATATCCGTCGTCATTTTTATGTAACCGACAGACTGTGCCGGCGAGGTCAGTCTTATCTCGCTGTCGCCGTCAAGCATCGGCAAGGCGAGCAGCAGCCCGGTAATGAACTGGGAGCTTATATTCCCCGGTATCTCATACAGACCGCTTTGCAGCCTTCCGCTTATTTCCAGAGGCAGACCGCCCTTTGTCGAGCATGAAACGCCTTTTTGCGGAAGACAGCCGGTATAGACGCCGATAGGTCTTTCCGGGAGCTTGCCGTGACCGATAAAGCGCGCACTGACCCCTCCCGCAGCCGCAGCAGGTATCAGGAAGCGCAGGGTCGAGCCGCTTTCACAGCAGTCGAGCAAAGCTTCTCCGACGGAAAAAACTCCCGTCCCGTCGATATAAAGCTTATTGTCCGAGATGCGTATATCCGCACCGAGTGCACGCATACATCCGATCGTAGCAGTTATATCATTTGACATTTCTATGGGGCTGACGATGCTTGTCCCTCCTGCAAAGGAAGCACAGATTATCGCCCTGTGCGCGGCGCTTTTTGACGGAGGCACCGAGACCGTACCGCTGAGCCTGCAGGGGGATATTTTCACACTATGCAATATTACGCATCCTTTCTTTTAATAATATCTGTAATATGAAGGATAAAACCGGCAGGAAGCCTGAATATTTGCTTCCTGCCGGTCTTATGGGCTTCTCTAAAAACCGTGAAGAAGTTTTTCAGAGGTTCCCTTATGAGAAAGGAGTCGGTTATCCTCTATTATGCCTTAGGACCAGCTGCAACGAGAGCCTTCCCTGCCTCATTTGTCTCATACTTCTTGAAGTTCTTGACAAATCTTGCTGCAAGATCCTTAGCCTTTGTATCCCATTCTGCTGCATCGGCATAGGTATCTCTCGGGTCGAGGATACCGGTATCAACGCCCGGAAGCTCGGTCGGTACTTCAAAATCGAAATACGGGATCTTCTTTGTCGGAGCGTTCTTGATATCGCCGTTAAGGATAGCATCAATAATGCCTCTTGTATCCTTGATGGTTATTCTCTTGCCGGTTCCGTTCCAGCCTGTATTGACGAGGTAAGCCTTAGCACCGCTGGCCTGCATTTTCTTGACAAGCTCCTCTGCATACTTTGTCGGATGCAGTTCGAGGAATGCCTGACCGAAGCAAGCGGAGAATGTCGGAGTAGGCTCTGTGATACCGCGCTCTGTACCTGCGAGCTTTGCGGTAAAGCCGGAGAGGAAGTAATACTGTGTCTGTTCCGGAGTAAGGATAGAAACAGGCGGAAGCACGCCGAATGCGTCAGCTGAAAGGAAGATAACATTCTCAGCCGCAGGGCCTGATGAGATCTTATTTACATTCTTAGCGATCTTTTCGATATGCTCTATCGGATAGGATACACGAGTATTTTCAGTTACGCTCTTATCGTCGAAATCTATCTTACCCTCTGCATCAACTGTTACGTTCTCGAGGAGAGCATCTCTCTTGATAGCGTTATAGATGTCGGGTTCGCTGTCCTTATCAAGACCGATCACCTTTGCATAGCAGCCGCCCTCAAGATTGAATACGCCGTTATCATCCCAGCCGTGTTCATCGTCGCCAATAAGCAGACGCTTCGGGTCGGTAGAAAGTGTAGTCTTGCCTGTACCGGAAAGGCCGAAGAAGATAGCTGTATGCTCGCCGTTCATATCGGTATTAGCGGAGCAGTGCATTGAAGCCATGCCCTGGAGCGGCAGGAAATAGTTCTGCATTGAGAACATACCCTTTTTCATTTCTCCGCCGTACCATGTATTGAGGATCACCTGTTCGCGTGATGTTACGTTAAAGAGAACGGCAGTCTCGGAATTAAGACCAAGCTCCTTATAATTTTCGACCTTAGCCTTAGAAGCGGTATAAACCACGAAATCAGGCTCAAAGCTCTCCTGCTCCTCAGCGGTCGGCTTGATGAACATATTCTCAACGAAGTGAGCCTGCCATGCGACCTCCATAATGAAGCGGACAGCCATGCGTGAATCCTTATTAGCGCCGCAGAAAGCATCGACTACATAGAGCTTCTTGCCTGAAAGCTCATCGAGAGCAAGCTTCTTGCAAGCCTCCCATGCCTCCTGAGAAGCGGGGTGGTTATCGTTAGGATATTCAGGAGTTGTCCACCAGACCGTATCCTTGGACTTATCATCCATTACGATGAATTTATCCTTAGGTGAACGGCCGGTATAGATACCTGTCATTACGTTTACTGCGCCAAGTTCAGTGACCTGTCCTTTTTCGTAGCCCTCGAGTGAAGGATCTGTCTCATCCTTATAGAGTGTCTCATATGAAGGATTATAGACGATCTCTTTCACGTCGGAAATGCCATACTTTGCCAAATCAATATTTGCCATAATAAGCTCCTCTTTTCTTTCAATAAAATACATCTATATAATACATCATTCCCCATCCCTTTGTCAACCCTATGTTCGCCGCCGGCGTGCCCGCACTGGGCTGCCGGGTCTCGCCTGCCGGCTCGGTCGGCGCTTCTCAGCCTGCGGCTGAGAGGTGTCCACTGGACACCCGCGCCCCAGACCCGCCCGGGCTG
>CADCGS010000104.1 GCA_902801055.1 uncultured Ruminococcus sp.
CGTGCGGCGATTTTACTATGACCTTTACCGTATGCATCCAGACATCGTATATATGATGAGGATTATACTGCAAATGACCGATCATGGGGATTATCTCGGGGATAAAGACCTCCAGTATGCCGGTATAATCCGTAAGCATCTGTTCGGCAAATTTACCGTCTATTATCTGTATAAGCTCGTCACGTATACGTTCGGCGGAAATATTTCTGAGAAGCTCCGCCTTGTTCAATGCTGCATCAGATGTGTTTTTCTCTATAGTAAAACCAAGTCTTGACGCAAATCTCAATGCACGGAGTATGCGCAGGGCATCCTCGCTGAAACGCTCGGAGGGGTCTCCCACACATCGGATAAGACGGTTCTCTATATCCTCCTGTCCTCCGAAATAATCGCATATGCCTTCTTTATGATTATAAGCTATCGCATTTATTGTAAAATCCCTGCGGGCAAGATCCTCGCGCAGATCACTTACAAAGGTTACGCTTTCCGGATGGCGGCAGTCGGAATAATCACCGTCACAGCGGAATGTGGTGATCTCATACAGCTCATCACCGTACATTACCGTTACCGTCCCATGACGCTCGCCATTGGCGATCAGATTCTTTTTCCCGAGAAGTGAAAGAACCTCCTGCGGATGCGCTGAGGTACAGATATCCCAATCATGCGGAGTGATACCCATTATGCTGTCACGGATACAGCCCCCTACGGCATATGCCCTGCAGCCCGCTTTCGTAAGCAAAGATATGATTTTTTCAGCATTTTCCGGCATTTTAATAACCATATTCTCTCACTTCACCTTAAAAAATAAGCATCTCCAACGGATCACATTGAAGATGCTTTATCTCTTATCTCAGCCATGCAGCCTTGATTATTCAGCAGCCTTGCTGCTCTCTGACTGTTCATTGGCAGCCGAAGATGCGCCAGCTTCTTCCTTGGATGTATCACCGGATTCGGCTTTTGACTCAGCTTTTGATTCAGCTTTTGACTCAGCTTTTGATTCAGCCTTGGATTCACTCTTTGACTCTTCCTTTGACTCGGTCTTGGAAGCATCTCCCTCGGTCTTGCCTTCACTGGTCTCCCCGGAAGCTTCCTTGCTTGTTTCTACTACAGCTGATGTCTCTGCTGCAGCAGTCTTGTCATCGACCTTACTGCCTGTAAGACCAAAGAATGAAAGCGCATTAAGAATGATTACCAGGACAAAAAATGTAATCGCACAATATTTGGTTACTTTCGCAAAGATAGCGTCTGCTGTTCTTGCCTTACCTCTTGAGAGGAATGAATCAGCGCCGCCTGTAACTGTTCCCAGACCTGCCTGATGACCCTCCTGCAGGATGATTACAATTACCATAATAATTGAAAGGATAAGAACCAATATTCCTACGATGATTTCCCATATTCCCATTATGTATGATCCTCCATTCGATTTTGCTTAGCATACTTATATATGATACCACACAGAAAATAGAAAATCAAGTGATTTATCAAAGAATTACCAGGATTTCGCAAAAAAATATGTATATAAACGAAAAATCCGCATAAGCTATTTATGTTCCGTCACGATACGGAACAGCAGTATCATAATTCTGTCATGCTCCGCTGTAAAAAAAGCAGCGGAGCAGCTTTTTTGCCTGTATTATTCGAGCATCATCTGCTCGGCTTCGCTTGAACGCGGAAGCTGTCCCATTGAAGGGAGACTTTTTGCACGATATCTTTCGCTGTCGGTAAGCACGCCCTCGGAAAGAAGTCTTGCGGAAATAACACGGTGTCCCTTTTTCTGCTTCATGACATTTACGCCCTGAGCTGTACGGCTCGTCTTTGCAAGGATATCGCTTGCTCTGAATACAAGCGCCCTGCCTGAGGTGGAAACAAGAACGATATCGCTTTCGTCATCAGGAGCAAAGCATATTGCAGCAAGTCTTTCCTTTTCGCTGTAGGCGCCGGTAAGCTTTTTGCGGTTGTTCTTTGTAGCATAGGATTCAAGCGGTATCTTTGCGACCTTTCCGCTTTCAAATACAAATATGACATAACCGCTGTAATCCCTGGTCGGTATCATATAGACGGCATTTTCCCCTTCGTCAAAGGCAAGCTTCGACGGTATGAATTCACCGAGTACGCTAGTTTTTGTATCGGCAAAATCAGACGCCTTTGCCTTATATGCCTTTGCCATATCCGAAAAGAATATAAGGTCTGAATTATTAGTCGTTTCAAAATGCTCTGTGATCTCATCACCCTCCTTTAGCTTATGCTCGCCGCTCATTCTGAGCGAAAGAGGAGTGATCTTCTTGAAATAGCCTTCCTTCGTGAAGAAGAGATTAACCGCATAATCCGGGACTTCCTCGACAATTGATTCGTCCTCGATATCCTCGGCATAGATTATCATACTGCGTCTGGGCTGACCGTATTTTTCTGCGATCTCAGAAAGCTCGCGGATAATGATATTCTTTATCTTTGTTTTGCTCGCAAGTATCGCTTCAAGCTCGGCTATTTCCTTTTCAAGTGCGGAAATATCATCCGTTCTTTTCAGGATATATTCCCGGTTGAGATGGCGAAGCTTTATTTCAGCTACATATTCCGCCTGTATCTCGTCTATACCGAAGCCTGACATAAGGTTCGGAACGACCATTGCTTCCTCTTCTGTATGACGGATGATCCTTATAGCCTTATCAATATCAAGAAGTATCTTTTCAAGACCTCTGAGAAGATGCAGCTTATCCTGCTTTTTATAGAGATCAAAATATGTCCTTCTCCTTACACATTCTATACGGAAGGCTGACCATTCGTTGAGTATCTCCCTTACTCCCATTACCCTGGGCGTTCCTGCGATAAGAATATTGAAATTGCAGGAGAATGTATCCTCGAGCGGCGTCATCTTATACAGCTTCGCCATAAGCTTTTCCGGGTCGGTGCTGCGCTTGAGGTCAATCGTTATTTTCAGACCGTCTATACCCGTTTCATCACGGATATCGGAGATCTCCTTTATCTTTCCTGCCTTGACAAGATCAATTACCTTTTCAATTATCGCCTCTGAGGTCGTAGTCTGGGGAATAGAAAGTATATCAATGCAGTTTGCATATTTATCATAGGTATAGCGCCCTCTCAGGCGGATGCTGCCCCTTCCTGTTTCATATACGCTTTCCATTGTCTTTTTATCATATATGATCTGGGCGCCTCCGGTAAAATCGGGAGCTACAAGAGTGGACATGATGTCAAAATCCGGATCCCTCAGAAGCCCTATAGTCGTCTGGCAGACCTCGGACAGATTGAATGAACAGATAGAGCTTGCCATACCGACCGCTATACCCGTATTGGCATTTACAAGCACCGAAGGAAAGGCTGCCGGGAGCAGGGTGGGTTCCTTCATGGTATTGTCGTAGTTATCCGCAAAATCGACCGTATCCTTGTCAATATGACGGAAAAGCTCATTGCAGATAGGGTCAAGCTTTGCTTCGGTATATCTTGACGCAGCCCATGCCATATCACGGCTGTAGAATTTACCGAAATTTCCTTTTGAATCTACAAACGGATGGAGCAGCGCTTCATATCCGCGGCTGAGACGCACCATAGTATCGTATATTGCCGCATCGCCGTGTGGATTAAGACGCATCGTCTGTCCTACGATATTTGCAGATTTTGTACGGGTGCTTCCGAGCAGACCCATTTTATACATTGTATAAAGAAGCTTTCTGTGTGAGGGCTTGAATCCGTCTATCTCCGGGATAGCACGGCTGAGTATTATGCTCATTGCATAGGGCATAAAATTTTCCTGCAGGGTGGAAACTATCTTTTCCTCCACTACCTCGCCGGCACCTGCGATATATCCCTGTAATTTTGGTGAGGCGGAGGGTTTCTTCGTTGTCTTTTTTCTTGCCATTTTTCCTTCTCCTGAAATGCTGTTTTCTTTTTATGAAACATCGGCGTCATCAATATATTCTGCGCCGTTTTCTATTATATAATCACGGCGTACCGCTAAATTGTCGCCGAGCAGTATATCAAACATTTCGCTCGTCTGTGTAGCATCGTCCGGCATGATCTTTATAAGTCTTCTTGTTGCCGGATTCATCGTTGTAAGGCTCATCATATCAGGCTCGTTTTCACCAAGTCCCTTTGATCGCTGGATGGTGAATTTCTGCTCCCCTATTTCCTTGATGAACTGTTCCTTTTCCGCTTCGGTATAGGCAAAATAGACCTTTTCCTTTGATGTTATCTCATAAAGCGGTGATTCTGCGATATAGACCTTTCCCTCCCGGATAAGAGTCGGAGCAAGACGGTATATCATAGTCAGCAGAAGCGTTCTTATATGAAATCCGTCAACATCGGCATCGGTACAGAATATTATCTTGTTCCAGCGCAGAAGCTCCATATCAAAGGTCGCAAGATCCTTGTTGGCTTTGGATCTTACTTCGACACCGCAGCCGAGAACCTTCAGAAGATCGGTGATTATCTCACTTTTGAATATCTTGTTATAATCCGCTTTAAGGCAGTTGAGTATCTTGCCCCTGATAGGCATTATCGCCTGAAAATCGGGGTTGCGTGCCTGCTTGCAGGCACCGAGAGCTGAATCACCCTCTACAATGAACAATTCGCGTTCATTCTTGTCCTTGCTGCGGCAGTCTACGAATTTTGCTACCCTTCCGGTCATATCCATATTTCCGGCAAGGGTCTTCTTTATATTCAGTCTTGTTTTTTCCGCACTTTCACGGCTACGCTTGTTTATAAGCACCTGACCGGCTATTTTTTCCGCATCAAGCTTGTTTTCAATGAAATATACTTCAAGCTGATGGCGCAGATATTCCGTCATTGCTTCCTGGATACCTTTATTGTTTATAGCCTTTTTCGTCTGGTTCTCGTAGGAGGTTATGCTTGAAAATGAAGAAATAACGATAACAAGGCAATCCTTTACGTCATCAATATTTATCTTTGCTTCGTTTTTGGTATATTTTCCGTTTGTCTTGAGATAATTGTCGATAGAATAGACAAAGGCATTCCTGACAGCCTTTTCAGGAGCGCCGCCGTATTCGAGCCATGAGGAATTGTGATAATATTCCGCTGTGCTGACCTTATTTGAAAATGCAAGGGCAATATTTATCTTGGTTTTGTATTCAGGCTTATCTTCACGGTCACGAACCATTTTTTCCGTCTGCCAGTACTGTACAGAAGAAAGAGCGTCCTCGCCGACAAGCTCACGGACATGATCCTCTATTCCGTTTTCATAGACAAATTCCTTTTCTTCAAATTTGCCCTGTTCTGTCTCGCTTCGGTATAAAAAGCGTATACCGGCATTTACTATTGCCTGACGCTTTATTACATCCTCAAAATATTCATCAGAAATATCTATATCGGTAAAAACCTCTATATCGGGTTTCCAGCGAATCTTTGTACCGGTTTTTCTGCCCTTGTAAGGCTCACGAGTAAGACCGCCGACATTTTCACCATGCTCGAAATGAAGCTTGAAAAGCGTTTCGTCACGCCTGATCTCAACATCCATATATTCCGATGCATATTGAGTGGAGCATAGTCCGAGTCCGTTCAGACCGAGGGAAAATTCATAGTTTTCCGCCTCGTTGGTATTATATTTTCCTCCGGCGTACAATTCACAGAAAACAAGCTCCCAGTTGTAGCGTTCCTCGTTTTTATTGTAATCGACCGGGATACCTCTGCCGAAATCCTCGATCTCGATAGAATGATCGGCAAATCTGGTGATCTTTATTTCCTTGCCGTAGCCCTCTCTTGCCTCGTCTATGGAATTTGAAAGTATCTCAAAAGCAGAGTGCTGACAGCCTTCGATACCGTCTGAGCCGAATATTACGGCAGGACGTTTTCTCACTCTGTCCGCACCCTTGAGAGTTTAGGTTTGTTTTTCCTGTTTCTTTGCCAAAACTCTTCCCCTTTTCACCTCAAGCAACAACACACAAAAACTGCCTGACGGCTCAGCGGCGCATATGCGGCACTATATTTGTGCAGTATTGCCCTTAATTGCAGGATAATCCTGCATCAATCTTCGTGACGGATGATACCCATTTCGCTGAAATCTATCTGTCTGATACTGTCAAGTCCTTCCGGAGATGCATCATCCACTCCGTGTTCCCTTTCACGGCTGATAAAATCCAGACCCGTGACCTCTGCCGATGCACCGGACAGATTCCCTTTATTTATGAAATCAAGACCTGTCACACCATGATCGGCGTTTTCATCATGCTCTCTGTCGAGCTTTTTGATAAAATCATAGCTCGGCTGTTCCGTTCCGGACGACGGACGGGTATCCTGCTTATTATTGAAATCCAATCCTGTCACGCGGATCTCTTCATTGCAATTATTATCCATATTTTTGATTTTGTCAAGTCCCTTGATGTCCATTTTATTGTCCCCTTTCAAAAATCATGATTTTTTACTGAAAAAATTATCAATCATAATACAATATCTTATAGGAACCTCTGAAAACCTCCTTCACGATCATTTTGCTGTCAGTTTTTCCGTATGCTTTGTTTTCAAGCCTTGCAATACATAAAGTATTACTGCGGATTTCCGCTTCGCCCGCGAAAAAATTGACGGACGCAGACTGATTCGTGTCCCGGTTTACAGAGAACCCCTTATAACGATATCAGCCCTGAAGCTCTTTTATCCTGTCTCTGAGATATGCCGCGTGTTCAAATTCGAGAAGCTTTGCGGCTGCCTTCATCTCTTTTGTAAGCTGGGCGATAAGCTTTTCTCTTTCGGCTCTGCTCATTTTTGTCTTATTCCGGAGTTTTTCTTCGGTCTTTGTGGATATCTCTATTATATCGCTGACCTTTTTGATAATCGTTCTGGGAACAATACCATGCTCCTCATTGTATTTCATCTGCTTTTTTCTTCTGCGTTCCGTCTCAGTTATTGCCTTTTCCATTGAATCGGTAACACAGTCTGCATACATTATTACCTTACCCTCGGAATTTCTCGCCGCACGGCCGATGGTCTGGATCAATGAGCGCTCACTTCTGAGGAAGCCCTCCTTATCTGCATCAAGTAT
>CADCGS010000105.1 GCA_902801055.1 uncultured Ruminococcus sp.
ATGTTCGGTATGAGTGCAGAGCGGAACGAAGTGGAGCGACCGGCGCGAATTGACACCGGCGGCACGCCGGCGCTCCGCTCACTCTGCACTCGTAAGAAAACTTGTACCCCGCGCTCGTTATTTATTGTATACGCTCCTTCCGTCTGTCTGCGCCGGCGGAGCGTGACAACAATTCCACTTTCCACATTCCAAATTCCACATTAACCGCAGTGTATCTGAACCGGTTTATTTTTTATCCTTCAAAAGATTCTTTGAAATGCGGAAGGCTCTGTCTCCGTAAATACAAAGATAACTGCTCCCGTCATCCTCCAGAACGGATATGTCCTGCCCCATTGTAAAATTGATCTGTAAAACTTCGCTGCCCTTCAGACGGATATACATCGCTCCCTTTGCCGGCGTTACAGTCTTGATAACCGTTTTCTTATCCGTCCTGACCTGTTCGACATATGCATACCGCCGCAGCTCCGTTGCATCATCCATACCATATACCTTATCCTTCGCCGAAGGGACGAAATCCTGATCCATCAGGGTAAGCGCCGGAGTATTGAGATCATCATACAGAAATTCCGCCAGAGAATAAAACCCTCCGTTATTGTATAGCGTGAATACTCCGTACTGCTCGCCGTAGCGGTATTCCATTACACCGACATATGCCCCCTTTGGCACAAAGGTCGTCTGTACGCTGCCGCTGTGTGACGAATATATCCTTATCGAACGCTCCAGTCTCCCGTAGCGCCGTATCATGCTCTTGTCGTAGCGAACCTCAAGACTATTGTCATAATCATCGCTGTATTCGTCCCTCGGAACATAACACGGCAGACCGAAACTATCCTTCTCCCAGCAATATACCGTTGTTTCCTCAAGAACATCCTTCGCCGGCAAAACGGGCATATCATTGAAATGCTCTCCCTCGGCAGGCTTGTATTCCTTCGGGAGGAATTCCACATCTGATGCCGGAAGATAATTCACCCCGTCGCCGCTTGTGTAAACTATGACCGTAGATTTATCACGGTACTTCCCTATAATGCGTATCAGCTCGCCCTTTTTGTAATATCCGTTGGCACTGTCTTTTTTCATGCGTCCGCTGCAGGCTATGCTGAACCATATATCATAGGTGTGGTATTTTTTCATTGTATTGCTGTATATTTTAAGCGACTTCTCTACATCCTCCGACGAAGGCTCCTTTTCTTCCTTTTTATCCGCCGCAGCCGCTGTACTTCCGCTTTTCTGCACAGCAGGAGAGGATGCCTCCGCTTTGCTCTCTGAACCGCTCCTTACGGCAGCACATACTGGCTCCATGTATCTGGAAAATATTGCCAGGGCAGCGATACATACCGCAGCCGCAGCAAAGAAAAGCTTTTTCATTATCTCACTCCTTCCGCCGGGATTCATGGGGCTTCTTTTTTCCTTTTGCGCAGCTCCCTGAAAAAATCCGAAAGCATAGCGGAACATTCCTCCGCCAGAACTCCTCCGACAACCTCCGGCTTATGATTATACGGCAGCTCAAACAGATTTATTACCGACCTGACAGAGCCTGCCTTGGGGTCGGAGCAGCCGTATACTATTCTTTTCAGACGGGAATTTATTATTGCTCCCGCACACATCGGACAAGGCTCCAGCGTCACGAATAATTCACACTGCCACAGCCGCCAGCCCCCGAGATTCCGGCACGCCTCGTCTATAGCGGCAAGCTCCGCATGATAAAGCGCATTTTTCCCGGTCTCACGGCGGTTATATCCCCTGCCGACAACTGTACCGTCCTTTACGACAACAGCCCCGATCGGGACTTCATCTATATCATATGCTTTTTGCGCCTCGGCAAGAGCCAGACGCATTATTTCCTCATCATTCATACTATCACCCACCCATAAGCAATAATGCGGTAAATGAAAAAAGGTTTGTGCAGAAATGGACTGCAATAACCGGGACAAGCCTGCCGCTGTAAATCCGGAGCATACCCAGGACGATACCCGCCAGAAAGGCATATATTCCAGCCGGGACACCGCTGTGTACAAAGGCAAAAGCCGCCGCAGAAAGCACAGCCGCCCATTTATCATCAAAGGATGAAAGGGCATTTATTATTATCCCCCGGAAAAGCAGCTCTTCAAGCACCGACGGCAATATACATAAGCATAGCACTCCCCCGGCGAAAAAGGCAATACCCCTGTTTTCCGCAGAAACAGCCATTGCATCGCCCGGAAACAGCACCGACAGCAGAAAATTCAAGCCGATACACAGGACAAGCGCTCCTGCAGACAAAGCCGCTGTGCGCGCAGGAGGGGCTTTTTTTCTTTCGGCGGGCGAATCCGCCGCGAAAGCAAAAAGCATCGGCGGGAGCAGTGAAATGAGCGTAAGCGCAGCAGTATACCATATTGTCCCGGACAGGGGAGTATTCCCGAGCAGTATGTCCCCTGAAAATCGCAGTATTATTACCGAGAGCGCCGCCGCTATGGTCACAGCAAAGCCCTTCCGGCGTTTATCGGAGAAAAGACCGTTCATCAGATCTGATCCTTCATTTTTTCGGCAGAAAGCAGGACTGCGGTCTTTCCGCTGTGGAAATTAAGACCTCCCTGCATCCATACTGCATACGGTTCCCTGAGCGGCGCATCAGCCGAAAGCTCGATAGACGAGCCGAGTGTAAATGCGCCCGCCGCCATTATTACCTTGCTGTCATAGCCAGGCATATCCCACGGCTCGGGTGATACAAAGGAGTCGATAGGCGACGCTGCCTGTATTCCCTGGCAGAAGCTTATAAGTCTCTGTTCATTTTCGAGGAGTATAGCCTGAATGATATCCCCGCGAGGCTCATCAAATTCCGGAGTGACCCTGAACCCGAGCTGTCCGAAAACAGCCGATGCAAAAACTGCTGTTTTAAGAGCCTCCCCTGTAACGTGAGGAGCGCTGAACGCTCCCATAAAAAGCTCACGGCTCTGACCGAGGGTACAGCCTATTTCCTTTCCGGTGCCGGGGGTAGTCAGGCGGAAAGCACAGGCCTCCACAAGGTCAGCGCGTCCGGCGATATATCCGCCGGTCGGAGCAATACCGCCGCCGGGATTTTTGATAAGCGAGCCTGCCATGAGGTCAACGAATTTACCGGGTGCAGTTTTTTCGACAAATTCGCCGTAGCAGTTATCGAGCATAACGATACAATCCGGGGCTATACTTTTTGCAAGCTCCGATATTCTGCGGATATCCTCAGCAAGCAGAGTCGGGCGCAGTGAGTAACCCCTGGAGCGCTGGATATAGACCATTCTGGTATCCGGTCTGACGGCTTTGCGTATGCCGTCATAATCGACAGTACCATCCTGGAGGAGGTCTACCTGTTCATAGTCTATACCGAAATCCCTGAGCGAGCCGCTGTAATGTTTACCGAGACCAATAACTCCCTGCAGGGTATCGTAAGGTATGCCCGTAACGGATACCATTGTATCACCCGGGCGCAAAACGCCGAAAAGAGCCACAGTAAGGGTATGTGTACCGCTTGCGAAATTATGGCGCACAAGGGCGTCCTCGGCATCCAGCACCTCTGCGAAGATACGGTCGAGTGCATCCCTGCCCCTGTCGTCGTAGCCATATCCGGTCGAACCCGCGAAAAGGCTTTCGCTCACCCTGGCATTCTGAAAAGCCCTGAGCATTTTCAGCTGGTTATATTCGGTTATCTCATCTATTTTTTCAAAAACCGGGCGTATCAGTTCCATCGCCCTGTCGCCTATTGCCCTTATCTCCTCAGATATTTCAAAAAATTCATTTTTCATTTTTCCTTCTCCTCCATCTTTTTCTTCCCTCTAATTCTATACCATTCCCTCCCCTCCGTCAACCCCCTCACATCCGGCTGGACTGCCGCCCAGACCCGCCCGGGCTGCCGCCCGGACCTGCCCGGGCTGCTCGCCCGGACCTCGCCAGGGAGCAAGCTCCCTGGACCCTTGCACTTCGTGCAATTCGCGCTGGTCGCTCCACTTCGTTCCGCTCTGCACTCAGACCGAACATTCGTAACTCGCGGTCGTTACTTATTGACAGGTGCGGCTTTGCTAAATGTGGAATGTGGTGTGGAAAGTAGAATGTGGAATTGTTGTTACACTGCGCTTCGCTCCACCGGCGTTTTGTTCCCCGCGGCTTTAACTCCGGGCGCGGGTTACAAAGTTTTCTTATGAGTGCAGAGTGAGCGGAGCGAACGATTACGTGAATTGCCCAGTGCGGGCACGCACCCGGGCACGCAAACACGCTTGCAATTTTGCGAAAGTTGGTGTAAAATTAGAATGATTATATTTGGGGAGATGATAATGTGTTCAAGAAAAGAAAAATGATAATCAGGATCACTGCGATCGTTCTTTGCGTAATGATAGTGCTGAGCGTGTTCTCAATACTGCTCGCATCAATGAATTTCTGACATCAGAAAAACAAACAATGACAGAAGGAATTACAATGAATTTATTAAGTCAGATAAATGACAGAATGTCAGGCTTTTCAAAGGGACAAAAGCTTATCGCTCACTTTATAACCGAGCATTACGACAAGGCTGCGTTCATGACCGCATCCAAGCTCGGAAATACCGTCGGCGTCAGCGAATCAACAGTCGTCCGATTCGCAACAGAGCTGGGATATGACGGCTATCCGAAAATGCAGAAGGCTATGCAGGAAATGATCCGCGACAAGCTGACCTCCCTCCAGCGTATCGAGGTGACGAAAAGCCGTTTCGGAAATTCCGATATCCTCTCGAATGTTCTGAACCAGGATATCGACAAGATAAGACGTACAATGGAGGAAACCTCAAAGGAGGATTTCCAGCAGGCTGTCAAGGCTGTGTCCCATGCTAAAACCATCTACATCTTTGCTGTTCGCAGTTCGGCAGCCCTTGCGTCCTTCCTGGGATATTACTATTCCCTTATCTTCGAGAATGTCAAGGTCATAAGCAATTACGGCGAAACTGAAATATATGAAAAGCTTTTCCGTATCAGCGCGGATGATGTTATTATCGGCATAAGCTTCCCGAGATATTCCAATGCCGCTGTCAAGGCTATGACCTTCGCTAAAAGAAGAGGCGCAAAGGTAATAGCTATTACCGACAGTATGACAAGCCCGCTGTGCAGCCTTTCCGATTATGTGCTTATCGCAAAAAGCGATATGGCAAGCGTTGTCGATTCACTCGTTGCTCCGCTCAGTATGATAAACGCCCTTATCGTTGCGACCGTTGTCGAGCTTGATAAGGAGGTCGAACAGACCTTCGCACGGCTTGAATATATCTGGGAGGAATACGACGTCTACCGCAGCAAAAGCGAGGAGGAACAGAATTGACAGAGGAAAAAACCCTGATAATCGGCGGGGGGGCAGCCGGTCTTATGGCAGGTATCTTTTCTGCCCGAAGCGGCAGAAATACCGTTATTGCAGAAAAAAATCCCAAGGTCGGCAGAAAGCTTTATATTACCGGCAAGGGAAGATGTAATGTCACCAATAACTGCGATGCAAAAACGGTCATTGCCAATACCCCGACAAACGGAAGATTCCTCTACAGCGCACTCAGCGCTTTCTCCCCTGCGGATACTATCGCTTTCTTTGAAGAAAACGGCTGTCCGCTCAAAACCGAACGCGGCGGAAGAGTCTTTCCCGTTTCGGATAAGGCGGCAGATATAGTCGATACCCTGCGCAGCGCCGCTGTAAATGCAGGCTGCCGCTTTTTGCATAAAACGGCGGAGCATATCATAATAAAGAACGGCTGTATTTCCGGGGTGAAAATGACTGACGGCTCGGAGGAAGAATGCAGTAAGCTTATTATCGCGACCGGCGGCAGATCATATCCCCTTACCGGCTCGACCGGCGACGGCTACCGCTTTGCAGAGGAAGCCGGCCATACGATAATACCCCTGCGCCCCTCCCTCGTCCCTCTGGAAACGGAGGAACATTACGGCTATGATGCAGATGGTCTGCTGCTTAAAAATATCGGGATAAGGGTACTCGATACAAAAAAGAATAAAATAATCTATACCGATTTCGGAGAGCTGGAGCTTAAACGCTGGGGGCTTTCCGGGGCGGTGGTCAGAAGTGCATCTGCTCATATGAAAGATATGGAGCCGGGCAGATATAAAATATGCATCGACATGAAGCCTGCGCTTGACGAAAAAACTCTCGACGCCCGCCTTCTCCGGGAAATAGACAGCCTTCATACCGGATTATTCGCGGATATGCTTTCCACGCTTATGCCGAGGGCACTTATCGGGGATTTCGCGGGAATATGCGGCATCGCTGCGGATAAGCGGTGCAGTGAGATAACGCGAGCTGAACGCGCAAGGGTCGTCTCCTGCCTTAAATCCATGGACAGAACGGTTTCGGGCTTCCGTCCGATAGATGAAGCTATCGTGACCTCCGGCGGTGTATGCGTAAAGGAGATAGACCCAAAAACCATGCAGTCAAGGCTTGTCAGCGGTCTGTATTTTGCGGGAGAGGTCATTGATATCGACTGCTATACCGGCGGCTTCAATATACAGGCGGCGTTTTCCACGGGCTTTATTGCATCAAGGTCGTAAATATCGCCTGCCTGACAGGTAATGTCATATTTTCAGAGGTGAGATATAATGGGATTTCAGGACGACTGGATGATGAGACAGATAGAAATGATGACACAATTCGTCGCAAATGTTGTTTTCGGGAAAAAGGAAAGCGAGATAACATATGAGGTGATAGGCGAAAACGGCGACAGCACAAAGCTGTCACCGCTCGATGAACTGCATCTTACGCTTTGCAGGATGATAAGGGAAGGCAATATCTGCGATGCTGAGGATATGCTGTATGACAATATGGAATACAGCAACGAATATATAAAGCTTTCATCGGATTTCTATATGCGTCTTAACAAGCTTTCCGACAAAGAGCTTGAAGCGGGAAATTTTTCCCGTGACGAAATATACGAAGACTATATAGATATGATGAGCCGTCTCGGCGTACCGGTGGATGTTTTCGGAAATGCCGATAAAGCCGATTATTTTGTAAGAAAAGAAGAGGAATAAAACAAAAACAGCTCTGCCGCGGTTTTTTTACGGAACCGGAGGCAGAGCCTTATTTTTTTCGTTATTTCCGCTTACGCTCCGGCAAGACCCTTTATAGCTTCAAGACAGATGCGGGCGTGTTTCCAGAAATTGCCGGTATCTATACTTTCATCAGCATCATGGATATGAGTTTCATCTCCGGGAAGTGTGGGGCCGAATGCTACACCGTTGTTATTGAGTGTGCGTGCATATGTCCCGCCGCCGGTGGAATAAAGCTCCGGCTCTTCTCCGGTAATGGTCTTGTATGCCTTGGAAAGGATATTGATTATCGGGGCATCCGGTTCAACGGAAAGCGGATATTCGTGGTTCATCAGACGGGTCTTCAGTCCGTCTATCGCCGCCCTCTGACGAACACGGCGCAGGATACCTCCGCTGTCAGCACTTATCGGATAACGGATATCTATCTCACACCGGCAGATATCGGAATTGATCTCTATTTTCCCGACATTAACGGTCAGAGCACCGCTTTCCTTATCGGAGCAGGCTATGCCGAGGGACATACCGTCCGTTTCGATACCGATAGCATCATCTAAGAAGCTGCAAAGGCTTCCGAGGGGCAGCTGACCGAAATTAGCCGCAAGTATGCGGATAAGGTGAGTTGCGCTGTTAAGTCCCTGTCCTGGTGTAGAAGCATGAGCAGCCTTACCCTTGGCGTGGATATCAAGGCCGTCCATCGTGTAGATGAAATCATATTCACCGGGCTTTGCATCGGCAAAGCGGCGAAGGCTGTTATCCTCGGATTCCGTACAGTCCACAAGGGCATAAGCCTGTGCCGGGACGGCATTTACAGCGGTTCCTGCACGCATTTCCGTCAGAACTGTCCCGTCATGGTTAGGCGCAGATATTTCCAGCTGCATGATACCCTTTTCTCTCAGGCATATACCGTAATCCGAATCGGGAGTAAACGCCATTGACGGCATTTCCTCGGAGGAAAAATACTCCTGCATATCTGTCATACCCGTTTCCTCAGCGGCGCCGATAATAAGCCTTATCCTTCTTTTCGGGACGATGCCGTTATCTTTCAGAGCCTTCAGGCAATACAGAGCCGTCATAGCCGGTCCCTTATCGTCCGCGACGCCGCGGCCGTAATATCTGCCGTCCCTTTCGGTCAGGGCGAACGGCTCGCTTCTCCAGCCGCTCCCGGCGGGGACTACATCCACATGAGCCAGAACAGCGGCAATATCGCTGCCCTCGCCGTATTCTATATGACCGGAGCAGCTGCTGACCTTTTTGACAGCAAAGCCCATTTCCCTTGCCTTATCGAGCATGAGATCAAGAGCCCTTTCGGATTCCTTCGGATCGCTGCACGAAAGCGAGCGAACTGAAATGAGGTCATCAAGGTCACGCAGAAGGTCGTCCTTATAATCCAATATTTTATCGCCGAAACACATATTCCTTCCTCCTTGTCACAGACTGGTCTTTTCTGATTTATTCTCTTTGCCGTAATCCTCATTGATAACGGTTTTTTCGATAGTATATCTTGGTCTTGCCTTGACCTCGCTGTATATCTTGCCGACATAGGTACCGACGATACCGATGGAAAGCATCTGCAATCCTCCGAGGAACCATATCGAGCACATCTGCGAAGCCCAGCCGGCGATGGTTCCGCCGCTAAAGAATGATATCAAAGCATATATAAAGAATATTATGCTTAGCAGGCAGATAATAATACCAATATTTGAAATTATTTTCAGCGGCTTAACGCTGAATGAGGTTATGCCGTCGGCGGCGAATTTCAGCATTTTACTCAGCGGATATTTTGATTCACCGGCAAAGCGTTCATTACGCTCGTAATAGACGTAATCGCTGCGGAATCCGATAAGCGGCACAATCCCGCGCAGGAAAAGATTTACTTCTTTATATTCGGATAAAGCATCGAGAGCCTTGCTGCCCATCAGGCGGTAATCGGCATGGTTATACACGATATCGACGCCGAGCAATGCCATAAATTTATAGTAGCCCTGAGCTGTACCTCTTTTGAAAGCGGTATCCTTATCGCGGCTGCTGCGCACGCCGTAGACGACCTCACAGCCCTCGTTATATTTGTCGATAAACTGATCCAGCACCTCGATATCGTCCTGGAGGTCAGCATCGAGAGAGATAGCGCAGTCGCATTTACCTCTTGCGGTCATAAGACCTGCGAGGAGGGCATTCTGGTGACCGCGGTTACGGCTGAGCTTTATACCGCCGACGAATTTATTTTCCTTACCGAATTGTTCGATAAGCTCCCATGTCTTATCCTTACTTCCGTCATCGATGAAGAGCATACGGCTCTGTTTGCTTGCCTTACCGGATTCGATAAGCTTAAATAGTTTAATGGTGAGACGTTTTATTGTTTCAGGAAGCACCTCTTCCTCGTTATAGCATGGCACCACAAAATATACTACTGGCATTTTTATTTCTCCTTATATTCCATAGAATATTATTTTAGTTCAGCATATCTATTGTACCACACTACCCACAAATATTCAACGAATAATTATTGCCGGGCGCCGGCGTGCCGCCGGTGCTGGGCTGCCGCCCAGACCCGCCCGGGGCTGCTCGCCCCGGGTCTCGCCAGGGAGCAAGCTCCCTGGACCCACGCGCTTACGCGCTATTCACGTAATCGTTCGCTCCGCTCACTCTGCACCCGTAAGAAAACTTTGTAACCC
>CADCGS010000106.1 GCA_902801055.1 uncultured Ruminococcus sp.
ATTAGTCAGGTGTCCCAATTCCACGATAAAGTCTGCTCCCTTTGAAGGAAGAGCTGCATAGATGAGCTTTTTTACATTCATGGACATTCTTTCTTTATTGAGGAGCGTATATATTGAAAGCACCAGACCGAGAAGGATATTTACAGCTGTACCCACTACTGTAGAAACCATATTCATGGTATAGCTGACAACGCCGCCGGCGTTATTGCTGAGGAAACCGCTGATATAGCTTGTCAGCGCCTGACCGTCGAAGAATGAATCGACAAGGACCGTTTTACCGTTCTGGACTACCTCTTTGCCGTAATCAGGCTTGACATTGCGCAGAGCGTCCATTATCGTATCGTTATCCTTTGCGATATCATATACTCTTTTGTTAAGGTTATCAACGGCGTCGGGCAGCGAAGCGATAAGCTGATTTATGCTTTTTCCCATTTCAGGGATAATAATGGTCAGAAACGCGCCGATCACCAACAGGATAATAAGTATTGAAAATACCAGCGCAAGCGGACGCCTCATCTTTTCAAGTATTGGTTTGACAGGCTTTCCGTTTTTCGGGCGGAAGAGCCTTTTTTCTATCGCCTTCAGCGGTACATTGAGGAAGAAGGTCATAATGACCGCTATAAGGAACGGTGTCAGCATTGACAGCACCCAGAAGAAAAAGCCTACCACGACATTCATATTCTGAACTCCGAGATAGATCAGAATGAATATTATGCCCAGTATTATTATTTTTTCCATGTTTTTTCGGTCAAGATTCATTTTACATCACCGGCTTTTCTGAAAAATTGATATAGATATAGATAATGGAATTTTTTTATAGCTCACAGACATATCTCTCCCCCTCCGAGGACGATATCTCCGTCGTAGCACACAAGAGCCTGCCCCGGGGTCACTGCTCTTTGCGGCTGGTCGAAAACAGCCCGCACCCTGCCGCCGCTTTCGGGATATAGCACAGCAGGCTGTTCTTTCTGATTATATCTGACCCTTGCCCTTACTCTTATCGGAGCATCGGGAGCCTGACCGGATATCCAGTTGAAATTTTCCGCAGCAGCCGTATCGGTAAAGAGATCCTCATTATTCCCGAGCACGACCCTGTTGCGGGCGACATCCTTTTCCACGACATAGGCAGGCTTTCCGAGTGCGATACCCAGACCCTTGCGCTGACCTATAGTATAACGGATGATCCCCTTGTGTCTGCCGAGGACATTCCCGTCCATATCGACAAAATCGCCCTCCGGGAAGCTCCTTCCGGTATCCCGTTCGATAAAAGAGGCATAATCCCCGTCCGGGACGAAGCATATATCCTGACTTTCGGGCTTATGGGCATTGACAAGACCGTACTGTTCTGCTATTTCTCTTGTCTGTATTTTGGTAAGCTCTCCAACCGGGAAAAGAGTATGTTCAAGCTGATACTGTGTCATGCCGTAAAGGACATAGCTCTGATCCTTTGACTGATCCAGTCCTTTCAGCAGCAGATACTTTCCTGTTTTTTCATCAAAGCGTCTGCGGACATAATGCCCGGTTGCGATATAGCCGCAGCCTATTTCCCGTGCGCGTCTCAGCAGGGAATCGAATTTAAGGCACCGGTTACATTCTATACAGGGATTCGGCGTCAGCCCGCGTATATAAGCGTCATTGAATTTATCAATAACACATTCCCTGAACCGGTCACCGAAATTAAACACATAGAATTCCATTCCGAGTTTATTTGCAGCGCTGCGGGCGTCCTCTACATCATCAAGGCTGCAGCAGGTACGGCTGTCGATACCGATATCCTCATTTGTATAAAGCCGCATAGTTGCTCCGACAGCGATATAGTCCCGGCTGAGCAGAGCCGCAGCTGCCGAGCTGTCCACGCCGCCGCTCATAGCGACCAATACCTTTTCTTTTGTCAACACCGTCACATCCTTTTGAAAAAAAGCGGAATGTATAAAGCGCAATCAAAGCCACACCCTGCTCAGCTTCATGTAAGAAGTCAGAAATTTATTATATCGTTAGGGGTCAGCATCCCGAGTATTCTCCCGCGTGAAGAGCCGTTATCGGTTATAAACACTGCGGCAAGTCTTTTGCTGCCCCTGTTCTTTTTTTCAAATTCATTTTTAACGTCGAAAATAGTAGCATCTCTGCCCATAAAGCAGAATCTTTCGGTGGTATGCCTGTCAACGGGGGTACAGTCATCGAAATCGGCTATTATCATATCATCTCTCAGCGAAGTCATCCCGTTAGCCATTGCATAGGTAAAGACCGTGCTGACGCTGAAAACGCCGATACATTCTCCCCCGGATATGATCGGAACATGGGAAAAGCCCTGACGCTCCATTTTTTTCATAACGGTCTGAGCCTTTTGCGAGCGTGTAGTTTTGAGGATATCCGCAAAGAGGGTAGCGCAGCTCAGTGCCTTCGGCGGCTGGCGCAGATAATCCGTGACCTCATCGAGGAAGCGTATCAGTGATTCAGACGGCTGTATTATCCTTTCCCCTCCGAATTCCGAATGATGCGAAAGAAAATTCCGTATCTCCCTGCATATATCGAGGCGTTCGCGGTAATCGCGTCCCTCTCTATCGTTTATGAACCTCACCACCGGACTTCCGAAGCTCTTTTCCTCCGGACCGTACTTGCGGTTCAGCTCTTCCTCCAGCTCCCTGTATTTATCCAGAAACAGATCCGCTCTGTCTCTCTCTCCTTCGATCATCTTACCACCTTCTTTCCAGCGCTGCTTCCTTCCCGGTCTGCCGCCTTCCCGGGCTGCCGCCCGGACCTGCTCGGGGCTGCTCGCCCCGGGTCTCGCCTGCCGGCTCGGTCGGCGCTTCTCAGCCTGCGGCTGAGAGGTGTCCACCGGACACCCGCGCCCCCGGCAGGGAGCAAGCTCCCTGCACCCGCGCACTTCGTGCTTTTCGCGCCGGCGTGCCGCCGGTGTCAGCTCGCGTAATCGTTCGCTCCGCTCACTCTGCACTCGTAAGGAAACTTAATAAGCCGCGATCGTTATTTATTGTATACGATCTTTCCGTCTGCCTGCGGCGGCGCACCTGTCATAAAGTATAGACCGCGAGTAGTGAATGTTCGGTATGAGTGCCGAGCGGAACGAAGTGGAGCGACCGGCGCGAATTGCCCAGTGCGGGCACGCACCGCGAATTGACACCGGCGGCACGCCGGCGCGAATTGCCCAGTGCGGGCGCCCGTAGGAAGTACCCTTGGGGTGCACGCACCGGAGGCACGCCGGCATTATGAATTATGAATTATTTCAAGTTACTCACTCAAGGCTGTACCTTTCTTTGAGGTATTCATCATAGGAGCGGGTAATGTCGCGTATACCGGTTTTTTCGATAACGATGATACGGTTTGCGACGGTAGAGATGAATTCGTGGTCGTGAGAGGTAAAAAGCACTACTCCCTTGAAATTGGTAAGACCCTTGTTTACTGCGGTTATGGATTCAAGGTCAAGATGGTTCGTCGGCTGGTCGAGTACAAGGACATTCGCTCCGAACATCATCATGCGCGAAAGCATACAGCGCACCTTTTCACCGCCGGAGAGTACCTTTACTGCCTTGAATACATCATCGCCCGAGAAAAGCATACGTCCGAGAAACCCTCTGAGATATGTATCGGTATTGTCATTTCCGCGGACATACTGCCTCAGCCAGTCGATAATGGACATATCGTTCCCCTCAAAAAAGGAGGTATTGTCCTTGGGGAAATATGACTGTGAGGTCGTTCCGCCCCATTTGAATTCGCCCTCGTCCGGCTCAGTGATACCCATAAGGATATCAAACAAAGCAGTCACGGCTATTTCATTGTCGCACAGGAATGCGACCTTGTCTGTGCGCTCAATGCGGAAGGTCACATTATCGAGGACTTTTTCTCCGTCTATCGTCTTTGAAAGTCCCTCCACCTGGAGAACCTCCTTGCCTATCTCCCTGTCCATATTGAACCCGACAAAGGGATAGCGCCTGGAGGATGCCGGCATTTCCTCTACGGTGAGCTTATCAAGAAGCTTTCTTCTCGAGGTTGCCTGCTTGGATTTTGACTTGTTTGCGGAAAAGCGCTGTACAAAGCTTTGCAGCTCTTTGATCTTTTCCTCGGTCTTTTTATTCTGCTGCTTTATCATAGCCTGTATCAGCTGGCTCGATTCATACCAGAATTCATAGTTGCCGACATACATTTTTATCTTGTTGTAATCTATATCTACCATATGGGTACATACGGTATTCAGGAAGTGACGGTCATGGGATACAACAATGACCGTTCCGGGATAATCCATGATGAAATCCTCCAGCCATGCTATGGCCTTGACATCAAGGTTATTGGTAGGCTCGTCAAGGAGAATGATCTCGGGATTTCCGAAAAGCGCCTGTGCAAGCAGCACCTTGACCTTTTCATTACCTGTCAGACTGCTCATCTGTGAATAGAGTATTTCCTCGGAAAGTCCCAGACCCTGTATCAGCTTCGATGCGTCGCTTTCCGCCTCCCAGCCGTTAAGCTCGGCAAATTCCGCCTCCAGCTCCGATGCGCGGATACCGTCCTCCTCGGAAAAATCCTCCTTTAAATATATGGCGTCCTTTTCCTTCATGATATCATAAAGCTTTTTGTTGCCATAAATTACCGTATCAACTACGGTATAGCTGTCAAAAGCGAAATGATCCTGTTTAAGTACTGACATTCTCGTATTCTCGGGAACAATGACCTCACCCTTCGTAGGTTCAAGTTCACCCGAAAGAACGCGGAGGAAGGTCGATTTACCGGCGCCGTTTGCGCCGATGATACCATAGCAGTTCCCGTCCGTGAATTTCAGCTCGACATCAGAAAAAAGCGGCGTTCCGCTGAAATTGACCGATACATTGCTTACTGTTATCATATAATTACTCCTTTTTCTCTTTTCTTATTTTCCTTTTTATATTATTACGGCTGTTATCATGAACCGAAACGGAAATTCTCCCAGTCAAATTCACGAAGCCTGCCGGTATTCTGCAGTTCAGGGTAATCCCACTGACGCAGCACCTCATATGCTGCTATTGCCGCACTGTTTGAAAGATTGAGGCTGCGTGCCTCGCTTATCATTGGTATACGCACTGTCGTCTGCGGATTATCATGCAGAAGCTTTTCAGGCAGACCCTTCGTCTCCTTTCCGAAAACGATATAGCATTTGTCGGGATATCTGATATCCGTAAATTTCTGCGGCGCCTTTGTCGAAAAGTAATAATATGTGCCGCCCTTTGTTTTTTCAAAAAAATCCTCTATATCATCATAATAAGTCAGGTCAAGGAAATGCCAGTAATCCAGACCGGATCTTTTCAGATGCTTGTCCGTAGGGGTAAATCCCATCGGCTTGACGATATGGAGCCTTGCGCCTGTTGCAGCGCAGGTACGGGCGATATTTCCCGTATTCTGCGGTATTTCCGGCTCCACAAGTACAATATTCAGTTCCATTTTCTTTCCTTTTCTATAATGTCAAAAAGGAGAAAACCATCATAGCTTTCTCCTGATATTTTTTTATTGCTCCAGAAGCTCTGATACATTTATCGTCAGTTCCCCGTCATAAATACCGACGGGCACGCTGTCCGAAAAACTATACTGCATCACGGCAAAATCCTCATCGAATATATATACGCTCACCGTTTCGCGCTTCGGGTCTACGATCCAGTATTCCCTTACCCCGTATTCGTGATAGCTCTTTCGGTTATCTTACTTTTGTCGCATATAACGGATATATCCGGCTGTACGACTGTATCCTCCGAAAGCTTCACGTCAAACGGAGCAGTATATATTTTACATTTTCCATTCCTTGAATTAATAAAGGAACGCAGCACAAAAAATAAACTTCCCGATAATTCCTGATGAACAGTCATCGGCGCAGGCGACATATCATAGATAATGCCGTGTATAAGCTCCGCTCTTGTTCCCTCCGGAAGTGCATAATAATCTTCTGTTGTTGCCTTTTCGATCTTAAATGCTACGGACATATGGTCACATCCTTATTGTAAATCATTGGTTCAGCAGCTGTGCAGCATTTATCGTCAGCTTTCCGTCATAAATACCGACGGGCACGCTGTCCGAAAAACGGTACTGCATCACGGCAAAATCCTCATCGAATATATATACGCTCACCGTTTCGCGCTTCGGGTCTACGATCCAGTATTCCCTTACCCCGTATTCGTGATAG
>CADCGS010000107.1:0-1396 GCA_902801055.1 uncultured Ruminococcus sp.
GTGAGGCAGAAACGGAGCGCAGCGGTGAACCTGAAATAATAGTCACGCATGGGATATACTTGCAAGACATCACTGTCAAAGCCGCACTTGCTAATAAAGTAACGACCGCGAGTTACGAATGTTCGGTATGAGTGCAGAGCGGAGCGAAGCGCAGCGACCGGCGCGAATTGACAGCGGAGGCACTCCGCCGCGAATTGCCCAGTGCGGGCACGCACCGGCGGCGAACTTTCAGGAACTTCTCACTATACACTCTGATGTATAGTCTACATTCCACACATTTGATGGTTGAAAGTTGGGAATTTTCAACAAGAATTAATGTATCTTATTTTGGAAGAATATGATATAATAACAATATAAAAAAGCTTATTATTATAAGAAGGATGTGCAATATGAAATACAGATTCATCTCGGACAGCCATACCCACAGTGAATGTTCCTTTGACGGGAACGACAGTGTAATAATGATGTGTGAACAGGCTTCGGGGACGGGGCTGTATTCCATTACGATCACCGACCACTGTGAATGTAATGAATATTATGAAAAAAATGTCCGCGATGATATAGAACGCTCTCTCAGGGATATTTCAAAGGCAAGGGCAATGTACAGCGACCGCCTGAGAGTTTATACCGGAATAGAACTGGGTCAGCCTGTACAGGATGAGAAGGCTGCCCGGGAGGCTGTTTCCCTCGGCTATTATGATTTTATTTTAGGCTCTCTCCATAATCTCAGGGGCGAGCAGGATTTCTATTTTCTGGAGTATACAGAGGAAAATACCGACCGGCTGCTCAGACGCTATTTCACGGAAATGCTGGAGCTTGTGGATCAGAATATGTTTGACTGCCTTGCGCATTTTGATTATCCGCTGAGATATATTATCGGCAATTCCGGTATTAAAGTAAACTACAAGGACTATCAGGAAATGACAGACGAGATCCTCTCCGCGCTCGTTAGAAATGATAAGGCGCTGGAGATAAATACCTCCGGGCTTCGTCAGGTAATCGGGCGCACTCTTCCGGATATCGAAATACTCAAACGCTTCCGCGAGCTTGGAGGAAAATATGTCACCCTTGGCTCGGATGCTCACCGATGGGGAGATATCGGCTCGGGAATAGAGCAAGGCCTTGATCTTCTGAGCCGCTGCGGCTATACGCATTTTACAGTATATGACCGCAGAGAACCACATCTTTTGCCGATAATGTGACCGAAAAGACAACAGTGATTATTATGCTCCGCTTCCGGCAAGCGGGGCTTTTTCTTATTTTGATGCCGCATTATACTACATTGTGCAACAATTGGTTAAGGCAACACCGCACAAAGACCGCCTTGCGGCTTAGCACCACATCTGCTTGCTCTTTTTCCGTCATTCTGCACAAAACTCGCTTGATAACCGTCAGG
>CADCGS010000107.1:1443-11456 GCA_902801055.1 uncultured Ruminococcus sp.
GCCAATGTAGTTTTAAAAAGATATTATCTGTCGGAATGATAATTGTTACCAAAACTAACACGGGAGCGCAGGCTCTGCGCCGGCGCATCTGCGGCACTACCTTTGTGCGGTATTGCCTTAAATTTCAAAGTTTTATAATAGCTTCTATTGATTTATCCCGAAGTCGTGGTATAATTATTATATATATCTATATTAAGTATCCTGCCGGCAGTCTGTTCGTTTTTTATGATACGGCAGATAATACTGTTACTGCCGCACGAAAGCACAAAGGGATCGGGGTGACGGAATGGACTTTAAAACATATGTACAAAGTGTTGTAGCTTCTTACGTTGAAAAACAAAACAGTAACGTTATCTTTATAAAACATTACAATACCCTCAATATATCAAAGGAAGAAATACTCGCAGGAGTAAAGGACAAGACCAAGGACGTATTTCTCTATCATGAATATGCAATGAACGATATGCATGAGGCTTATGCTCCGCTCCTTGACTGGATCCGTCAGTGCTATAATGATTATTTCAAGGATAAGATGTCTGTAGAGGAGTTTCTCACCGCTTCAGGGGTATACCCTATGCATATGGAGCCGCTTTCTGAATATATAAAAGGAAATATCTGCACAAGAAAAGAGGATGTTCTCCATTTTGAGATAGCATATGAGGCTAACCGTATGCTCAGGAATCTTATCGGTATCCTGAAATTCATTTCGGAAAGGCATCACCTTATATTTATAATTTCAAAATTCCATCTTGCTCCGTTCAGCACGATAAAGCTTTTCAGTGAGATGGTGGCTCACCCGATGAATATTCAGCTCATCATAATGTATAACGATGAGTTTATCATAGCACCATACAAGAAAAAAATATGGGAGGATCTTATCCAGAAGGCGGAGGATCAGAACCTTCAGCTTGAATGGGGAAGTCTCGACAGCGAACGCACGATAGATGTCCAGGATGAATTCTGGTTCGATGATGCACGAAAAGAGGAATACCTTGTTATCCTGAAAAATATGTACCAGACCTTCGCTCTTGAGGATGCATATTATTATATGAGCGATATAATCTATCGCCTTGATGAAAAAACCATATGGCTCAAAAGATCGGATCAGATCGCATATCTCCAGCTTGCGGCAATGATAGATATGAATTCCGGACAGGTGAATCAGGCGCTTGTTATCTGCGACAAAATGTCCGACCTTTGCGCCCATCTTGAGGGAGATAAATTCAACAGCTATCTGTTTAATTATACCTGTGCCCGCGCAAGGCTCATCGTATCCCAGACTAAATCCGTACAGAAATACTGTGACAAATGTATTGAGATAGCAAGGGAGCTCGGCGATGAGGTGCTTGAATGTAAGGCTGAAATAATCCTTCTTTCTGCATACTGCTGCATAGGAAAGGATATATTTGAATATGATTTCAGCTATAAGGTCGATGAGGAAATGATAGACAAGACCCGGCGTCTCGGCTTTGTCAATTTTCTTTCATACCTTTATGTTTTCGGCTTTGAAAACGAGCCGGAGACTATCGGCGCTATCGCTGCGGGTAAAAAGAAACCGCATTATTTTGATCTCGGCGTTAAGATTGGTGTGGAGATCGACAACCATAATTTCCTCATGAACGCCTATATGAAAAATATCATTATTTATTCCCGCGCAGGATATCACCATTATGTGCGCAAAATGTATGAGAAGCGCCTTACTGTGCTTGAACGTCCGAATCCTCTGAGAGAAGCCCATATGTATGCCGGTCTCGGCTACAACAGCATTATTCTTGAGGATTACGAAAAGGCTCACGAATTCCTGATGCTGAGCGTATGTACTCTTGCTGATCTTGATGAGCCTGACGATGTAATGAATTCGCTGTATAATGTGGCAATGAATTATTTCGTAGCCGGTTCATATAAGCAGGTCATATTTATTATAGATCTTATCCTGAAAATGCTGAAGGAGATCGGCTACCGCACTCTGAGGGCGTGCAGCACGACAAAGCTTTACAGCCTTATCGCCATGAGCTGCTATTATCAGGAGGAATATTACAACAGCTACTACTATCTCAGTAAGATAGACGTAATCGTTGAGCATATGATCCGCGTGATACAGGATACACACGAGGGTATGTGGGACGAGGATCTTATGCTTTACCATATTTCCAAGGCTATGCTTTATAATTATGAGGATCGCCTTGAGCTTTGCGAAAAGGAATTCGATATCGTCCGCAAGCATATGGAGCTTGCATCAGGGGCATTATTCTATATCTATCCTATTCTCGGGATAGAGGAGGCAAAGCTCTATTACAAGCAGGATCTGCCCGAAAAGGCAGAGGCGTCGCTCAGGGAAGCAATGGATTTCTGTGAAAGGGAAAATCTCCCGAAGAAAAAGAAAAGGCTTGAATATTTTCTCGAGCATAAGGCTATTCCAAAAGATGATGTGACGTTCAACAGTGACGGTCTTCCGATAAATCACATACTGCAGATAGCCAGACAGGCAGGCATACAGAAAAGTCTGGAGCGCAGACAGAATGATATACATTTCCTGACAGTGCTGCAGGAGGCTATAAGCCGCGAAAATATGACAACAGAAGATCTTTTCACAAATACAGCGGCTGTGCTGAAAAATACCTATAGCCTTGACGAGTTAGTCATTCTCCGCCGCAGGGACGGCAAAAGGACTGTCATGTACGACAAGGATAAATCGCTTTTTGCCGGCGAGGAATTTGATAATATTTTCCGCTTCTTCAAAAACTATAAGCACGCCTTCCTGACAAACCGCACCGATAAGAATTTCAGACAGTTTACCGAGGTAATGAAGCCTTTTAATGAGGAAATGGTAATAACGATGATAGGTATTCCTATCATGGAGCAGTCCGGTACACAGACGATACTGCTTGCCTGTAAGAATATCAAGCCGCGCACCATCGGTATCCGTGTACAATTAGGCTCTGACGACCTTATGATACTGAAATTCGCATTCAGTCAGTTCTGCGAAATGATGCGCCGCATAGACAACCGTCTGATGATAGAACGCATGAACCAGAAGCTCGAGCAGTCGGCTATTACCGACCACCTGACCGGCATAACCAACCGTACAGGTCTGAGCAAGCAGGCGGAGATATTCTATTCTCAGGATTCCCGCAGACAGAATGTCATACTGTATCTTGACCTTGATAATTTCAAATATTACAACGATACCTTCGGGCACGAGATAGGCGACCTTGTGCTTGTATGCTTTGCCGATATGTTCAAGCGCATGACCGACAACAAAGGACTTGCCGTCCGGTACGGCGGCGATGAATTCATAATCCTGCTTTTCGACCAGACCGAGCAGGACGGCGTAGAGCTTGCCGAACAGATATACAGGGAGATAAAGGACGGCTTCCGCAAGGAAATAGCCTCAAAGCTCAAACGCAGCATAGATATCCCCGACAACAAGAAAATATCCTGTTCGATAGGTATAGCATCCTTCCACGGCGGGTCAAAGAATGAATTCGAGACTGCCCTGAACCATGCCGACCAGATGCTTTATTATGTCAAGCGTACCGGCAAATCGAAATACTGTCTTTACGAAGATAAAAAAGACGATAAATAAAACCGGCTGCAGCTTTTCACAAAACTGCGGCAGCACTCTTTTTTAACGGAGGTTTATGATGAAAGCACTGATCGTGAATTGCAGTCCCGTAAGAAACGGGGCTACGGCGGAGATAGCCGGAATTATTTCCGCTGAGCTGTCCGCGGAATATGAAACAAAAAGTATCTGCATAGATGATTACGATATCTCCTTCTGCCGGGGATGCCGCGTATGTCACAGTACAGCAAAATGTGTGCAGAGCGACGGCTTTGACGATATGATAAAGGAATTTGAAAATGCGGATGTGATCGTCTGCACTGCGCCGTCCTACTGGGCGGATATCCCGGGACAATTCAAATCCTTCATAGACAGGTGTACGCCATGGTGCAATACCCACGAGCCTCATGCTTCTCTCGCAAAAGGCAAAAGGGGCTATGCCGTTGTGCTGAGGACGGGACCTGATATGAAGGAATGTGAGCGCCTTATACAGAGCATAGAGCATTTCTACGGTCATATGGAGATAGAGTGCTGCGGTCATATCGGTTTCTGCGGCATAGAATACAAGGAAAATGTCGCCGAGGTACGGGAGGATATTATTTCCTTTTGCAGGGAATATATACTTTGATACGGAGAAAACAATATGAAAACGGTAATAATTCACGGTCAGAGCCATAAAGGCTCGACATATCATATAGCGCGCCGGCTTGCCGGAAAGATCGGCGGGGAGCTGACGGAATTTTTTCTTCCGGGGGATTTCGGGGAATTTTGCGTCGGCTGTACGACCTGCTTTGTGAAGGACGAAAGGAAATGCCCGCATTACAGTAAGCTTGAACCGATAACCCGGGCTATGGACGAGGCGGACGTTATCATACTTGAAAGCCCCGTATATGTCTTTCATGCGACCGGCTCCATGAAGGCATTTCTCGACCATTACGGATACCGCTGGATGGTGCACCGTCCGGAGCAGTCGATGTTCCGCAAGCAGGGCGTATGCATAAGCACCGCAGCAGGAGCGGGAATGAAATCGACCAATAAGGATATGGCTGACAGCCTGTTTTTCTGGGGCATACCGAGGATATATAAATACGGTATCGGCGTTGCAGCGACAAGCTGGGATGATATAAGCGAAAAAAAGAAAAACGCTATCGAAAGAAAGACCTCATCAATAGCGAAAAGCATTATCAGAAATAACGGCAAGGTAAAGCCGGGGATCAAGACAAAATTCATGTTCGGGATAATGCGTATGCTGCAAAAAAATGCATATAATCCGAAGGACGGAGAATACTGGAGGGAAAAGGGCTGGCTTGGCAGCAAGCGCCCGTGGCATAAATGAAAATAGAAGAAAGGGGCAATAAAAATGTCATCAAGCAGGGAATATCTTGATTATGTACTGGAGCAGCTGTCCGGCGCTCCTGAAATATCTTACAGGGCAATGATGGGGGAATATATCATCTACTGCAAAGGCAAGGTCATCGGCGGCATATATGACGACCGTTTTCTTGTGAAGCCCACGGCAGGCGCAAAAAGACTGATGCCCGAAGCTCCGTATGAGCTGCCGTATGAGGGCGCGAAGGAGATGCTTCTTGTGGAGGATATCGACAACAGGGAGCTTATGAGCGAGCTTGTGCAGACCGCAGCAGACGAGCTGCCTGAGCCTAAGAAAAGGAAAAAATAAAAGGACAGCTTCACCGGGAACGGGAAAGGCTAAGGGCAATACCTCACAAAGACCGCCTTACTGAGCTTTTGTCTATAATATAAGGGTCAGGGTACCGCTGTAAACGATATCCTGACCCTGTATTTTTTTGCATAGCTGTACTGAGACAGCTGCTGAAAGCGTTTATGAAATTATCAGATATTATAATACTTGTCGAATTCCGCAGGTGTCGGGATCTTGCCAAGCTCTGCTGTTTCGGCGCGCTTTGTTTTGATAAAGTTCCTGATAAGCTCCTCGGGGAATACTCCGCCCTCGGTAAGGAAAGCATGATCCTTCTCGAGTGCATCGAGAGCGCTGTCCAGAGAGGTCGGCAGGCTTTGCAGCTTTTTCTTTTCCTCCTCGGGGAGACATCATAGGGACCCCAGCCGTTTTCATGGGGATCTGTCTGGTTCTTTATGCCGTCAAGACCTGCCATAAGAATAGCAGCATAGCAGAAATAAGGATTACAGGTCGCATCGGGATTACGGATCTCGAAGCGGCGCTCCTTAGGCTCCTTTGCATATGCCGGGATACGGATAACGGCGGAGCGGTTGGATGTAGCATAGCCGACAGTTACCGGAGCTTCAAATCCCGGAACAAGGCGCTTGAAGGAGTTTGTGCTGGGGTTGGTGATAGCGCACAGTGCGCTGATATGCTTCAGCAGTCCGCCCATGAAATAGTGTGCGGTTTTGCTCAGACGTGCATAGCCCTCGTCATCAGCGAATACCGGCTCGCCGTCTTTCAGCAGGAGCATATGTACGTGCATACCGCTGCCTGCCTCGCCGTAGATAGGCTTCGGCATAAGGGTAGCACTCTTACCGTATTTAGCGGCTGTATTTTTGATTATATATTTTACCATCATGGTAGCATCAGCCATTTTTGACATTTCTCCGAGCAGCGGCTCTATCTCGAACTGACCGGAGGCTGCGACCTCGGGATGGTGATACTTTACATGGATACCGGCTTCCTCCATAAGCATACACATTTCGGAGCGGATATCATATGAGGTATCATAAGGCTTTGCAATATGGTAAGCCTTTTGTTTCTGCACGATATGACCGAGGCCGTGATCCATACTGTTCCAGTAGGACTGTTCTGCATCGAGTGTATAGGCGTTGCAGTTGGGGCCTACCTCCCAGCCGACATTATCGAAAAGATAAAATTCAAATTCCGGAAGAATAAGCATTGTATCAGCGATACCGGTCGATCTCATATATTCCTCTGCCGCGACAACGATATTTCTCGGATACTGAGCCAGCGGGCGGTTTTCCGGGTTATCTATTATCATAGCATTACCGCTCATTGTAAGTGTCCTGACCTCGCAGAAGGGGTCTATCATAGCGGTTTCGGGGTCGGGAATGAATACCATATCACTTTTTTCGACGACGGCATATCCATAGTTTGATGCGTCAAAGCCGATACCCTTTTTCATTGTATCCTCCGAGAAACAGCCTGCGGGGATAGTCACATGACGGAACTGACCGTTGATATCGACCATTTTGAAATCAACCATTTTGATATCTTCGTCCTTGATGCGCTGCATTATTTCCTGAATTTTGTTATGCATAGAAAAAGCCTCCATTCTAAAATAATATTCCTCTGTATTATATCATAATAAATTGAAATATTCAATAATATATATATTATTTTTACATTATATTAACTTTTTGTTAAAAACCGCTAATAAATCAGATGCAGACGTATTTGTGGTCGGCTTTGCATAATCGGCGGAGATCATATATATATTTATCGTACAGGCAGTAAGGCGCTGCCCTTTCCCGTCTCCTTCACAAAGCAGGACACGAAACGAAAGAAGGGATAAATATGCAATGGCACAATATCAGTTCAGAGGAAGCTGTCCGTATCCTGAGATCGGATGAAAAAAACGGTCTGTCGCCTTCTCAGGCGTCACAAAGAATTGAAAGATACGGAAAAAATATGCTCCGTTCAGGAAAGAAACAAAGTGTTATTGTGAAGTTTCTAATGCAGTTTACGGATTTCATGGTGCTTATCCTGCTTGCCGCCGCCGGGATATCCTTCGGCGTCTCCATGATGAGCGGAGACGGCGACCTTATCGACCCGATAATGATACTTCTTATCGTGATCGTAAATGCTGTTATCGGTACAGTGCAGGAATGTCGGGCGGAAAAGGCGATCGAGGCTCTGAAAAAGCTTTCCGCGCCCCATGCGCGTGTGGTGCGCGGCGGCAGGACAATATCCATTCCGTCAGAGGATGTCACTGTCGGCGATATACTTATCGTTGAAGCCGGCGATCTCGTTCCGGCTGATGCAAGGCTGATCGGGGCTGTATCCCTCCGCGCAGAGGAGGCCGCGCTGACAGGCGAAGCCGTCCCGTCAGAAAAACAGGCTGATATCATTCTGCAAAAGGATACACCTGATGCCGACAGATGCAATATGATATACTGCTCCACCTGCATATCCTCCGGACATGGAAGGGCGGTAGTTACCGATATCGGAATGGATACCCGCGTCGGAAGGATAGCCGCAATGCTCGACGAGGACGAAAGCCCCCGTACTCCGCTCCAGCAGAGCCTTGCCGGAACGGGAAGAGTGCTCGGCATATGCGCCGTGGGGATATGCGCTCTTATCTTTGTACTCGGACTGATACAAAGGATACCGCCGCTTGATATGTTCATGATATCAATAAGTCTTGCCGTAGCGGCTATTCCCGAGGGACTTCCGGCAATCGTAACTATCGTCCTTGCGATGGGAGTGCGCCGGCTTGCATCAAAAAGAGCAGTCATACGCAGACTCCCCGCCGTGGAAACTCTCGGTCGGGCTGATGTGATATGCTCCGACAAGACAGGTACTCTGACACAGAATAAAATGACCGTGGAGACCCTGTCCTCCCATGCGGGTACGATAAGCCCCCGCAGCCGTGACGGAAAATTCCTTCTTTCGCTCATGAGCCTTTGCAGCAACAGTATTTCCGTCAAAGGCTCAGCCGGATATACCGCTCAGGGCGACCCGACGGAAAACGCTCTCGTTATTGCCGCAGCCGAAGCCGGTCAGGATAAGGTGCGCCTTGATAAGAGCTATCCGCGCATAAGGGAAATACCTTTCGATTCAGCAGCAAAAAGAATGCTGACGCTTCACAGGCTTCCGGACGGGGGTTTCCGCACTATAGCCAAGGGTGCGCCGGATATCCTGATCTCGGAATGTACGGAATTATACACAGGCTCCGGCACAAAACGGATATCCCCAACGGACAAAAGCCTCCTTCTTGCCGAAAACGAGAGACTTGCCGCCCGGGGTATGCGCGTTATTGCTGCGGCATATAAGGATACACCACAGCCTCCGACGGAGGAGGAAATGGCGGAGGGGCTTATATTCTGCGGATTTGCAGGGATGAGCGACCCGCCGAGGCCGCAGGTCTGCGGTGCGGTGGCGCAGTGCCGCAGGGCGGGCATCAGGATAATAATGATAACAGGCGACCATATTGCTACCGCAAAGGCTATAGCCGTAAAGCTTGGAATAATGACGCCCAGGGATAAGGCGGCAACGGGTCAGGAGCTTGACGGGATGAGTGATGAGCAGCTGCGGCGCGATATCGGGAAATACAGCGTATTTGCCCGGGTATCGCCGGAGCATAAGGTCAGGATAGTAAAGGCTCTGCGCAGCACCGGTGCAGTAACGGCGATGACCGGAGACGGAGTAAACGATGCGCCGGCGCTCAAATGTGCGGATATCGGCTGTGCGATGGGGCTGAGCGGAACGGACGTTGCAAAAAGTGCCGCTGACATGGTACTGACGGATGACAATTTTGCAACTATAGTAAATGCTGTAGAGCAGGGGCGCAGCATATTTGACAATATCCGCCGGACGATACATTTTCTTCTTTCGAGCAATATCGGAGAAATACTGACGGTACTGTGTGCATTTCTGATGAGGCTTCCCTCACCGCTGCTTGCGATACAGCTACTCTGGGTAAATCTGGTAACGGATTCTCTTCCGGCACTTGCGCTGGGCGCTGAGCCAGCCGCGGAGGATATAATGGAGCGTCCGCCGGACAAGAACAAAAGCGGCATTTTCACCCGCAGCTCAGTACGTTCAATAATTGTCGAAGGATGTTTCATTGGAGCGCTGGCATTTCTCGCATACACGATAGGGAGGGTATTTTTCGACTGCGGCGGTGACCCTGTCACAGGCAGGACAATGACATTTGCTGTTCTCAGTCTGAGTCAGCTTGTGCACGCATTTAATCTCCGCAGTAAAAAGTCGCTGTTCAGAACCGGTTTTCTCGGCAACCCGAAGCTGATAGGAGCATTTCTCATCGGCACGCTGATGCAGGTATCGGTCATATCTATTGCTCCGCTTGCGGCTGTTTTCAAAGCCGTACCGCTTTCGCCCTTATGCTGGCTGATCGTAGGAGTACTGTCTCTTGCGCCCCTTGCCGTTGTGGAAACAGAAAAAATTCTATTAAGGTAGCTCCCCGGCGGTGCGTGCCCGCACTGGGCAGTTCGCGTAATCGTTCGCTCCGCTCACTCTGCACTCATAAGAAAACTTTGTAACCCGCGCCCGGAGTTAAAGCTGCGGGGAACAGAACGCCGCCTCACCTGTCAATAAAGTAAAGACCGCGACCGGCGTGCCGCCGGTGTCAGCTCACGTAATCGTTCGCTACGCTCACTCTGCACCCGTAAGAAAACTTTGTAACCCGCGCCCGGCGTGCCGCCGGTGTCAGTTCGCGTAATCGTTCGCTCCGCCGGCGTGCCGCCGGTGAAGTTTTATATTTAC
>CADCGS010000108.1 GCA_902801055.1 uncultured Ruminococcus sp.
TGCTTATAGGTATGAGGGCAAAGCAGCGAGGTCTGCTGTCGGCGGATATCTGCTTTGTGCTTTCTGTAGTGCTTTTATTATGCTGCTGTGCGTTCTGCGCATACTTCCTTCGCTGGGCAGCATTCTGAAATGAAAGGAAAAAGAAAATGATAGTAAATAAAAAATTATTCAAGATATTAATTACCGATATACTGCTTTTGATATTGAGCGGAGCATATTGTATCGGTATCAGATATTTATTTCCCGTCTGCACCGTATCGGGGGATAAGATGATGAACTGCCATTGGGCAGGGGAGGTGCTTTCGGCTGTTTCTATCCTGCTGACCGTATTATCAGCAGTCCATCTTTTCATCCCTGATGAAAAGAT
Organism: uncultured Ruminococcus sp.; assembly: GCA_902801055.1. Classification (GTDB taxonomy): domain Bacteria; phylum Bacillota; class Clostridia; order Oscillospirales; family Acutalibacteraceae; genus UBA1213. The sequence continues at coordinate 368 of CADCGS010000108.1, forward strand.
CAAGGCAGGCATGGATATCACTGCGGCAGGTATTGCCGTATTATCAATGCTTATCCCCGGGAATATCATCCCGCTTTGCAAAAGCAGTGAAATGATGTGCAGAAACGGCACCTCCATATGGACTATGATAATTATGATAATGCTCTGTCTTATTGCTGCGGCTGATCTTTTCATATATCTCCAGTCAGCGTCGGGCCAAAAGCATAAAAGAAAAGCGGCGGGTGACAAGATATGAGCTTCTCATTCGGATTAGCCTGCAAAAATATAAAGCGCAGACTCTTATAATTAGCCTGCAAAACGGTCTTGAGGGGTACCGCGCAAGGCTCGGCGCCGATATCGTTGTAGTTCCATCCTCATCACAGGGACACGGCACTGTCGATAATGTCCTTCTACAGGGCATAACGGGAAATTATTATATCCCGCAGGACAGTCTGAAAAAGCTTGACAGCATCGAGGGGATAGAAAAAAGCACCAGCCAGTTTTATCTTACTTCGGCAAAGGCGAGCTGCTGCAGCGCAAGGGTACAGATAATAGGCTTTGACCCGGAAACGGATTTTACGATACTTCCGTGGATAAGCAGCAGCACTTCCCCGGAAATGGCACAGGGCGATATAATCATCGGCTCGGATATAGCCTATCCTGCCGACGGGAGCCTGCGCTTTTACGGAGAAAGCTACCGTGTTGCCGGTCAGCTTGAAAAGACGGGGACAGGTCTTGATAATGCTGTCTTTACCACGAGGGATACCATCAGCAAAATGGCGCGGTCGGCATCAGCCGGCGTCGAAAGGGAATCGCTCAGGGGCGTTGACCTCGTAATGGCTGCGTCCTGTGTGCTTATCAAGGTAAGGGACGGCTATGACATTTCCGCTTTTGCCGATGATATAAATATCCATGTTCCTAAGGTCAGGGCTGTGCCGTCCGTCAGCATGATAGGCTCGGTCGCCGACGGGCTTGGAAATGTATCGGTATTCATAAGCATTATTACAGCGGGGATATGGCTTATTGCCGTGGTAATAATTATTGCGGTATTTGCTCTTATGATGAATGAAAGGAAAAAGGAATTTGCAGTCCTGCGCGTTGCGGGGGCGTCGGGGAAAATGATAATCTCTGCTGTATCGGCAGAGGCGGCGCTTATCAGTACTGCGGGGGCGCTGACAGGGCTTGGCGTATCGCTGCTGCTTTCGTCTCCGCTGTCAGAAAGCATAAGACAGCATTTTTCTCTTCCGTTTTTACAGCCTGATGCTGCCGTTATGGTCATACTTTCAGTCGGCGCGGTGATAATGCCGGTAATGCTCGGAGTACTTGCCGCTATGTTGTCTGCTCACAGGATAACCAGGAACGAATCGGGACTTTTGCTCAGGGAGGATGCATGAATGAAGCTTAAAGCAGAAAAGGTCGGAAGAAGGTATTTCCGCAGCGGAAAGGATACCAATTTCTTTTATGCTGTACAGCAGCTCGATTTTGAGCCTGAGGAGGGCAGCGTTACCGTTATCACAGGAAGATCTGGCAGCGGAAAGACTACCCTCATCAATATGCTGTGCGGACTTCTGACACCCTCCGACGGCTCGGTGTTTCTGGACGGAAGGGATATATATGAATTGAGCGACAGGGAGCGTTCCCTTCTGAGAAACCGCAGCTTCGGCATTATCCCTCAGGGACAGACAGGGCTGCAGTGCCTTACGGTCGCAGAAAATGTACTTCTGCCCGTGTTAATGTACGGCAGGACAGGTGAAAAAGAGGATAAGGCAAAAAAGCTGCTTGAAATGCTCGGGATAGACGATCTCCGGGATGTTTATTCCAATGAGCTGTCGGGCGGCGAGCTGAGAAGGATGGCAGTGGCAAGGGCACTGATAAATGACCCGGAAATAATAATCGCTGATGAACCGACAGCAGACCTTGACGCGGATACTACGGTGCTTGTTATGAAGCTGCTCAAGGAACGCGCAAAGGACGGGGCTTCGGTCATTATAGTTACGCATGACAGGGATGTCATACCATATGCGGACAGTGTTTATACGATGGATAAGGGCGAATTGAAGAAACAATGATTTCCTGAGGAGGGTTTATTATGAAGAATAAAAAGGTCGCAATGATCGGTGCCGGTTATGTCGGCGCAGCAGCAGCCTTTTCGATAATGCTCGATGGGATCGCAGACGAGATCGTTCTTGTTGACATTGATACGGAAAAGGCAGTGGGTGAAGCGAATGATATAGCCCATGGCATTGAGGGTATCGCAAATACGGCTGTTTATGCAGGAGATTACAGCGACTGCTGCGGCAGCAGCATTATCATAATAACCGCCGGCAGGGGCAGAAAGCACGGAGAGAGCCGGATGGATCTTGCAGTGGAAAATATGAAGATAATACGCAGCGTTACCGATTCGCTCGGCAGGTATTATAACGGCTGTCCGGTTCTCATGATATCGAATCCTGTTGATATCCTGACTGCAGGCGCAGAGCATTGGCTCGGTCAGCCCGGAGGAGTAGTTTTCGGCTCGGGCTGCATACTGGATTCTTCACGGTTCAGAAGATGTATAGCCCGTACCGTTTTTTTGGGGGATAAAGCGGCTCAGGCCGGCTGTGCGGAAAGCATTGATGCATTTGTTATCGGTGAACATGGAGATGCCCAGATACCATTATGGAGCGCAGTGACTATCTGCGGTAAGCCGGCAGAGGAATATTGTGCGGAGCATGGTATATTATGGAATGATAATGTCAGACAGGCAATTAATACTGAAACAAAAAATATGGGTTCTTCGATCATAAAAGCCAAGGGAAGGACAGATTTCGGTATAGCCGTCTGTGCCTCGCGCATAGCAAGGGCAGTACTCAGTGACGAACGGTATATTGCTTCGGTAAGCAGTACTATGGGTACAGGCACGGAAAAAATACGGGCGTCTCTTTCCCTTCCGTCGATGATAGGCAACAAGGGTCTGATATCAAGAGCTTCTGTAAGCCCTGACGCTCAGGAAATGGAACGCTTTGAAAAAAGTTCAGCTGCAATGACGGATATGCTGAAAAAGCTTTACGGAGAATTGGAAAAAAAGATTCTCTGATTTTATATTCTTTCGGAAATTCTCTCAGGGATTTTCGCTCCGGAGGCGATATTTATGAAAAACAAAACACCATATCCGGTAAATATTATCGGCGCCGGTCTGGCGGGTCTGTCGGCAGCTTTTACACTTGCTCGTATGGGGGTGCCGTGCAGGCTTGTTTCTGCTATGCCGTCAGAAAGGGCACAGTCCGTTATGGCAGAGGGCGGAATAAATGCTTCCCTGGATACTATGGGAGAAAATGATACACCGGCTCAGCATTTTGAGGATACCATGCGCGGCGGCGTTTATCTTGCCGACCCGAATTCCGTATGGAAGCTTTGCAGCAAGGCTCCCGAAACAGTTAATATGCTTTTGTCTCTCGGAGCTGCGCTCAGAACTGAAAACGGCAGACCTGTCCTCAGAAATTTCGGCGGTCAGAAGAAAAAGCGCACCGCCTATGCAAAAAGCAGCACCGGCAAGATACTTATGACGGCTATTACAGATGCAGTAAGACGGTACGAGGCTGAGGGGCTTGTAAAAAGATTTCCCCATCACAGACTTTATTCATTTGATATAAAAGACGGAAAATGCTGCGGAGTAAAGGTGATCGACCTGTACAGCAGGACAGTAATAGCTATGCCCGGTTCGGTAATACTGGCAAGCGGAGGAATGAACGGTCTTTTCCCGGGCATGACAACAGGCTCGGTGTTGAATACCGGCGATGCTGCCGCGCTGGCATTTATCAGCGGAGCAGAGCTTGCTAATCCTGAGTTTATACAGTACCATCCCACTACCTTTCCTATTACGGGGAAAAGGTGCCTTGTCAGTGAGGCTGCAAGGGGAGAGGGCGGCCGTCTGTTTACGATGCGCAGCGGCAGACCGTGGTATTTTATGGAGGAAAAATATCCCGAGCTTGGCAATCTTATGCCGAGGGATGTAGTGTCGAGAGAAATATATCTTGTGATGAATGATAAAGACTGCTGCGGCAAGGTCTTTCTTGATATGACGGGGCTTGACAGAACAGTATGGGAGGATAGGCTTTCCGACCTTAGAGAGGAATGTATCAGATATCTCGGGACAGACCCTGAGGATAAGCCGGTGGAGGTATCGCCGGGAATACATTTTTATATGGGCGGAATAAATGTTGACGAGGATCACCGCACGAATATCCGGGGGCTTTACGCAGCCGGAGAGTGCGCCTGTCAGTATCACGGTGCGAACCGTCTTGGCGGAAATTCAATGCTCGGCGCCGTATACGGCGGTCAGGTCGCTGCCCGCACTGCAGCAGCAGAGTCTGACGATGATAATACCGCCTCAGAGGAGACCCGGACAGATGAAACGACCGAGATCATGCAGCCGCCGGGTATCCCGGAGGAGGCTGCAAGGCTGATGCGGGATTCGCTCGGGATATTCCGCAGCGGAGAAAAGCTTGAAGAGGCTGCCGGGAGGATGCAGGAGCTTATCAGCGCCGAGACAGATGCTGTGCAGAAAAACCGCATGATACTCGGCAGAGCGGTTTTGCTCGGAGCCTTGAACAGAAGGGAAAGCCGCGGAGCGCATACGAGGACAGATCATCCTGAAAGGGATGATAAAAGCTTCCGGAAAACGACCATTGTTGTATATGACGGAAAGGAAATAAAAGTAAGCCTTCGCGACATACCGGAAAAAAGAGGTGAGGAACAGTGAAATATCTGCTTGAAATATGGCGGCAAAAAGATAAGGACACGGAAGGCTCATACAGGACATATCTGTATGAAACGGAATCCGTGTCCGTTACTGCAGCGGCGGCATTATCTGAGCTTAACGAAAGAAAGGTTCTTACGGATACAGAGGGGAACGCAAGCGAAAAGATCAGATGGGAATGCAGCTGCCTGCAAAAGAAATGCGGAGCGTGTGCGATGCTGATAGACGGAAAGCCGCGTCTTGCATGTGACGCCAGGCTGTCCGAAAGCAAAAAAGAGAGGATCAGGCTTGAACCGCTCAGGAAATTCCCTATAATAGCCGATCTGACGGTCAACAGGGAGGTTATATTTGACGAGCTGAAACAGATGCAGCTCTGGTCAGCTTCGGATATTTATACTGATGACAGGAACAATTCCATAATGTATGAAGCGTCACGTTGTCTGGAATGTGGATGCTGCCTTGAGGTCTGTCCGAATTTTGTTCCTGGTGGGGATTTTTATGGTATGTCGGCGATGGTACCCGCGTCAAGGCTTATAGCGGTAATGAAGGGAAAATCAGGGAAACAGCTTCGCAGGGAATACGGCAGAGTTATAACTGACGGCTGCGGAAAATCGCTTGCCTGCCGGAATATTTGTCCTGCCGGGATAGACATAGAGGGTCTGATGGCGAGGTCAAACGCAGCAGTTTTATGGGGCTGGATCTTTGGAGCGCGGGATAAGTAACTAACCTGTACGCAGCAAGTGCTGCGTATTGTGTATAATGTGGAAAGTGATCTTATTGTCACACTCTACACTCCGTTACCTGTCTTCCAGCAGGCGCTCCGTTTCTGCCTTACGGGCGGAGTGCCTCCAGTGCGTGCCCGCACTGGGCAATTCGCGCCGGCGTGCCGCCGGTGTCAATTCGCGTAATCGTTCGCTCCGCTCACTCTGCACTCATAAGAAAACTTTGTAACCCGCGATCTATACTTAATTAGCAGGCGCGGCTTTGACAGTGATGTAATGCAAGTATATCCCATGCGTAACTATAAAATTTCAGGTTTGTTGCGTCGCTCCGTTTCTGCCTTGCGGGCGGAGTGCCTCCGCTGTCAATTCGCGGGGGTCGCTGCGCT
>CADCGS010000109.1 GCA_902801055.1 uncultured Ruminococcus sp.
CTTTTGTTCAGACCGCGGCTTACAAAGCTTCCTTTCGAGTGCAGAGTGAGCGGAGCGAACGATTACGCGAATAGCGCGTAAGCGCGTGGGTCCAGGGAGCTTGCTCCCTGGCGAGGTCCGGGGCGCGCAGCCCCGGGCAGGTCTGGGCGGCAGCCCAGAAAGGGAAGTGCGCAAAAATTGCTTGATTTTTTGTAAGAATTATGGTTTAATGGAATAAGACTGTAAATGTAAAGGAGGCAGGTAAATGGCAAGCGAAATGATCCGAAGTATCCTCGAAACTGAGGAGGACTGTAAGGCTAAGGAAACAGAAGCCAGAAAAAAGGCAGAAGCCAGAAAACAACAGGCTAAGGAAGATGCTGCTGAAATAATCAGCAAGGCTAATAAACAAGTTGATGAAATGGTCAAAAATGATGCGGCAGCAATCGCTTCAAGCTCACAGCGCAGACTGGATAAGCAAAAACAGAAATTCTCCGGTGAATGTGATGCCCTTTCTGCTAAGGCAGCTAAAAACATCGGCAGGGTTACCGATATGGTTATTGCTGCGCTTACAGAATAACAGTTTTTTTCATTTATTAAAAGTGTGGTGATGAAATTTGGCTAAGCTGAAAATGAAGGCCGTTCGTATTATCGCTTTGAAAAAGGACAGAAAACGTCTGCTTGAACATCTGCAGGACAGCTCTCTTGTTCATGTCAGACATACGGACGAATGTGAAAGCGGTTTTTCAAGAACGGATACCTCCGCTCAGCTGCAGCAGTTTGATAGAAATGCCGCTCTGACTGAACAGGCTCTGAAGATCCTCGACGGTATCGCTCCCGAAAAAAAGGGGCTGCTCGCTTCCTTTAAGGGCAGACGTGTCGTTGAACCGGAAGAGATCGGAAAACTCGCTTCTCAGTCAGTAAAGGTGATCGGTATCTGCAATAAGATATGCGACCTCGATAAACAGGCTGCTGATTTTGCTGCTGAAAGAATACGGCTTCGCACAGCAATGGCTCAGCTTGAACCCTGGAGGAATCTCGATATCCCGATGAATACCCCCGATACGGCTCATGCGGCTGTCTTTATCGGCTCATTCCCTAAGCTTGTGGATAACCGTATTCTCTCTGAGACTCTCGCACAGGAGGCTCCTGAACTGATATTCGATCATGAGATTGTCTACTCTTCATCAGCTGTAAGCTGTGCGGTGATCGTTACTCCGCTGCGGCAAAAGGAACTCGCGGACAACGCTCTGCGGTCATTGGGCTTCAGCAAACCCCTTAACCCGACATCCCGAACCCCTTCGGTCAAATCCGCAAGGCTCAAAGAAAAATATGATGAGATGCTCGGAAAGATCGAAAAGGCTAAGGGACAGATCGGCACCTATGCAAAATAGATCAGAAAAATATAAGGTCATTTCTGAACTCGATCAGACTGACCACGTCTTTATCCTCAACGGCTATATCCCCGAAGAGGATGAAAAAAAGCTTGAAGAAATATGTACAAGGGCTGTACCGGATTGTGTGCTTGAATTTGAGGACGCCGGTGAGGATGCACCGGTCAAGCTCAGAAACAACGCCTTTGCTCAGCCGGCTGAAAGCATCGTAACGATGTATTCTCCCCCATCCCATAAGGATGTTGACCCGACTCCGATCATGGCCTTCTTCTTCTATTTCTTCTTCGGAATGATGTTCTCTGACGCAGGCTACGGCGTGCTGATGATACTCGCAACAACTATCGCGCTCAAAGTATTCAAGCCCGACAGGAAAATGCGCAATAACCTGAAGCTCTTCCAGTACTGCGGCGTTTCGACCGTTATTTGGGGACTGATCTTCGGCAGTATCTTCGGCGACGCTCCGGCTGTTGTATATAAGCTCTTTACGGGCAGCGAAATAACAATGCAGCAGCTTCTTCCCTGGCCGATACTCGATACGCAGAAGGATGCGCTGACTATCATGATCCTGTCGATAGGGCTTGGCCTAATCCATGTGCTTGTGGGCATGGGATGCAAATTCTATGTATGCATAAAGGAAAAGGATTATGCTGCGGCATTTTTCGACACCGGACTGTGGATGACAATGCTCGTCGGCTTCGCAATTCTTGCGGCCGGTATCGCAGCAGGTCAGACCCTCATCTATATCGGCGCAGGTATAGCAATAGCTTCTGCTGCCGGACTTATCCTCACGCAGGGTCGGGGAAAGAAAAATATTTTCGCAAGACTTATCGGCGGCGTCGCTTCTCTGTATGATATCACAAGCTATATCAGCGACCTGCTCAGCTATTCGAGACTTCTCGCCCTCGGTCTTACCACGGGCGTTATGGCTCAGGTATTCAATATGCTTTCCACTCTTATGGGTACGAATGTTTTCGGTATCATCTTCATGATAGTGATCTTCATCGTAGGCCACGCTATCACGATAGGTCTGAATGCGCTCGGCTCCTATGTGCATACGATGCGTCTGCAATATGTGGAAATGTTCAGCAAATTCTATGACGGCGGAGGAAAAGCCTTTGAGCCTTTCTCCCTCAACAGTAAAAATTTCAAGATAAAAAACAGTAATGATGACTGATTCGGAGGTAATTAATTATGAATGGTATGCTTTTTGCAATTTTAGCAGCAACTCTCGCTACGGTACTCGCAGGTATCGGCTCTGCCAAGGGCGTAGGCGCCGCAGCTCAGACGGCTATGGGCGTTCTCTCGGAGGACTCCTCTATGTTCGGTAAAATGCTCGTGCTTACTCTTCTCCCCGGCACACAGGGTCTGTACGGCTTCATCGTAGGCTTCATTATAATGATAAGCTGCGGTATCCTCGGCGGCGACGCTCCTTCAATGGCTCAGGGGCTTTCCTATCTTGCCGCTTCACTCGCTATCGGTATCGGCGGCATGATCTCAGGCTTCGCTCAGGGAAGAGCTGCTGTTGCAGGTATCTCAATGTGCGCTAAGGACGAAAAGAACTTCTCCAAGGCTATGGTTTCCATTACCCTCGTTGAGATCTATGCACTTCTTGCCTTTATCGTATCTCTTCTTATGGTCATCTCTATCCCCGGCATTAAAATGTGATCGGGTCTGATAAAGCATCAGAAGTGAATACTCTGTAAAGGTGGGCAGCATATGAGCAGCGCAGATAAAATTACAGCAAGCATCAGAAAGGAAAGCGATGAGCGTATCGCCGCTATCAATGCCGATGCTGAAAAAACCTATAAGGAAATGATCGAAGCAGCCGAAAAAAAGGCTCAGGATATCCGCCACGCAGGCGAACATAAGATCCAGCTTCAATCAGATAAGCTTCTCGCCTCCTACAAAAGCAGAGAGGAGCTTGAAAGACGCAATCTTATCCTTAAAACAAAAAGAGATGAGATCGCAAAGGCTGTGGAGCATATCTACAAGGCTATGCTTTCACTTGATGACAATAAATACTTTGACCTCGTGTTGAAGCTTGCCGGTACTCTCGGCGGCGGAAGCGGAACGGTCTGGTTCAATTCCCGCGACCTTAAAAGACTTCCCCCGGACATAAAGAAACGCTTTGCTCAGAAAAAGCTTGATATTACTGTTTCTGATAAGGCGGACGATTCCATCGACAGCGGCTTTATCCTCAAAAACGGCGATATAGAGGAAAATATGAGCTTTTCCTCCGTTCTTGCCGAAAAGCGGGAGCTTGTCGAGGATATTATCGGCAGAGAGCTTTTCAGAGATTAAGGGGGAATTTATATGGCATTATCCTATGAATTTTCTATCGGCTCGGTAAGAGCCAGGGAGAACTCCCTCCTGAAAAGCAGCGATATCGAGCAGATGCTCAATATGAAAAATGAAGAGGAGCTTATACGTTTCCTCAAGGACAAGGGCTTCGGCGACGGAAATGATACTGAGGCGATAATCGCCGACAATACGCAGAAAATGTGGAAATTCATTCATTCCGTTGCTCCCGATGCGGATATTTTCGAGCCGTTCTATCTGCAGAATGATATACACAACCTGAAAACGGTGCTGAAGGGTATGCTTTCTGATACGGATTACAGGGCACTGCTTTTGTCACCGTATACCATAGACCCCGTCGCAATACGCAAGGCTCTGGAAAACAACAGGTTTGATACGCTTCCGCAGTGGCTTGCAGAACCGGCTGAAATGGCTTACCGTCTGCTCACCCGTACAGGGGACGCAAGACTGAGCGACGCTGTGATAGACAAAGCCGCCCTCGGGAAGATGCTCGAAGCGGGAAAGGCTTCTCATTCCGTATTCCTCGAGGATTATTTCAGAATATATGTATTCTATGCAAATGTCAAAACAGCCATAAGAGCAGCAAGAATACGCTCCTCACAGAATTATCTTGAAACCGCTTTATGCAAATGCAACGGCTTCGATACCGAAACCGTCATTAAAAAGGCTCTCTCCTCAAAAGATGCGCTTTTCAAATATCTTTCCTCCCTCAGCATCTATGACTGTAAGGAGGCTATGGCGCATTTTGAGAAAAGCCCGTGCGAATTTGAAAAATTCGTCGAAAACAAGCTTATTGCCCTTGCAAGAAAGGAATGCAGGATATCCTGCCGGGGTCCGGAGGCTCTGTTCGGTTATTATCTCGGCTGTCAGGCTCAGTGTCAGGCTGTACACATTATCGCAAGCGGTATCGTGACACAGACCTCTCCGGATAAAATAAGAGAAAGGCTGCGTGAAACGTATGGTTAAAAATATCGGCGTTATCGGTGACAGCGAAAGCATCAAGGGCTTCGGCGCTCTCGGGATCGAAGCAATTGCCTGCAACGAGCCTGAAAATGCCGGCAGCACACTCAAAGCTGTTGTCGAGCAGGAAACCTATGCTGTTATCCTGATGACCGAGGAAATGTTTACAGCGGCTGAAAAAGAGCTGCATAAGATCGCCGAGGAGCCTGTTCCTGCCGTTATCCCCATACCGGGCGCAAGAGCTAATAACGGCGCCGGAATGAAAAGGCTTTCTGCCTTCGTTGAACAGGCAGTCGGATCGGATATATTATTCAAGGAGTAAATTACCGCAGCCCCTGAATCGGGCTGTGCTTGCTCCCACAAAGAGGTGTGAATTTTGACAAACGGAATTATTACTAAGGTTGCGGGTCCTCTGGTCATCGCCGAGGGCATGAGAGATGCAAATATGTTCGACGTTGTCCGTGTCAGCAGTCACAGACTGATCGGAGAGATCATAGAAATGCATGGTGACAGAGCGAGTATCCAGGTTTATGAGGAAACCTCGGGTCTCGGCCCCGGAGAAGCCGTTGAATCTACCGGCGCTCCCCTTTCGGTCGAGCTTGGCCCCGGACTTATCGGCGCTATCTATGACGGTATCCAGCGTCCACTCAACGAGATCATGAAGGTCGCCGGAAATAACCTCGAAAGAGGCGTTGAGGTGCCCTCGCTTGACCATAAGAAAAAATGGCACTTTGTCCCCGCCGTCAAAAAAGGAGACAGGGTAGTCGCCGGCGATACTATCGGTACCGTTCAGGAGACCCATGCCGTTGTCCACAGGATACTTGTACCGGATAAGATGTCCGGTACGATAAAGGATATAAAGGAAGCCGATTTCAATATTGATGAGACTGTCGCTGTCCTCGATAATAACGGCAAGACCGAAAACCTTCATATGGGTACAAAATGGCCGGTCCGTATCGGCAGACCCTATAAGAAAAAACTCTCTCCCGATATTCTCCTGACTACCGGTCAGAGAACTATTGATACGCTCTTCCCTATCGCAAAGGGCGGCGTTGCGGCTGTTCCCGGTCCCTTCGGCTCGGGTAAGACCGTTGTGCAGCATCAGCTTGCAAAATGGGCTGCCGCTGATATCATCGTCTATATCGGCTGCGGTGAGCGCGGAAATGAAATGACTGACGTTCTTAACGAATTCCCGGAGCTTCGCGACCCGCGTACCGGCAATTCACTTATGGAGCGTACTGTGCTTATTGCCAATACATCTGATATGCCCGTTGCGGCGCGTGAGGCGTCCATTTATACAGGCATCACTATTGCGGAATATTTCCGTGATATGGGCTATACAGTTGCTCTTATGGCGGATTCAACTTCACGCTGGGCTGAGGCTCTGCGTGAAATGTCCGGTCGTCTTGAGGAAATGCCCGGTGAGGAAGGTTATCCCGCTTACCTCGGCAGCCGTCTTGCTCAGTTCTATGAAAGAGCCGGACGTGTTATAGTAAACGGCAGCAAGGATACCGAGGGCGCTCTTTCCGTTATCGGCGCGGTATCTCCTCCCGGCGGCGATATTTCCGAGCCGGTATCACAGGCTACGCTGCGTATCGTAAAGGTATTCTGGGGACTTGATGCTTCTCTCGCATATAAGCGTCACTTCCCTGCCATAAACTGGCTGACAAGTTATTCACTCTATACCGATCAGCTTGAAAAATGGTATGCGGAAAATGCTTCTCCTGATTTTATGGAGCTTCGCGGCAGACTTATGTCTCTGCTCCAGGATGAGGCTGAGCTTCAGGAAATCGTAAACCTTGTAGGTATGGACGCTCTTTCCGCTCCCGACAGACTCAAGCTTGAAACGGCAAGAGCTATACGCGAGGACTATCTGCATCAAAACGCTTTTGATGACATCGACACCTATTCATCCCTCAATAAGCAATATAAAATGCTGGATCTGATTCTTGCCTGGTACGCCATGGGGCAGGATGCGCTGACAGACAATGTACGCTTTGACGATATTGTGGGCGTTTTCGTTGGCCTTAAGATCCTGCTGCGTCTGGTTGAGCGCGGCGCTGTGAGCGTCTTTCTGTTTCTGAAGATCACTTTCTTCGTCCGCCATAACTGAGAGCGGGGAAGCCATTGCCGGAGATACTTTTCTATATAATGCGGAGGGGGAAAAGGAAACATACCGACTGTACCTCGGGGCTGCTTCCCAG
>CADCGS010000110.1:0-11867 GCA_902801055.1 uncultured Ruminococcus sp.
TGGTTGCCCAGTACTTACCGCTTACGCACTGTCCCTGAGCATGAGCAAACTGAGACTGTGCCTCAATAGCCTTACGAGCAGGATCGTTCTTGATATCACAGCCGGTCTCGCTGATCTCAAGATCCTTCTTGTTTGTCGGGATAAGACCTCTTTCCTGATAACGCTCAAGCTGTGACTGCTCATCTGTAATGAAGTATGCATATGCCTGAGCAGAGATCGGGAACTTTGATAATGCATTTACGCCTACTACCTTATATCCGCCGAAGGAGTGGAGCTGTACCTGCCTGCCGTCGATAAGAGCGATCGGAAGCTTTGCAGCGCCAACATTTTCTGCGCCGATAGCGTTCTTGATGGAGGGACCTGCCCATGTACCGATAACAGCTGCTGCAAGTGTACCGTCAGCAAAGCCCTGCTGTACAAAAGCATTGTCACCGTCTCTGCCTGCGCTGCCTATAAAGCCTGCGCCGACCTTTTCTGAAACGTGACACATAGCCTTTGCAGCGTTAAGACCCTCCTTGGTATTGAAGGTAGCTGTCTGCTTGCCGTTCTTATAGGATATGTCGCAGCCTGCCGAGAAGAAGAATGCTGCATTATACCAGCCGTTTGCAAGATCCATGAATACGCTTTTATTGCTCTTGTTTGCTATTTCGATCATCTTATCAAGATTTTCAACATCAGACTCATTCGGGAAAACTCTCTTGTCATAATACATGAAATATCCGTTATCACAGGTTTTCGGGAATGCATAGAGTGTGCCATCAGAAGAGCATACATCTACGGCTAACTGTTCGTTGTTGGCAGCAACGTTTTTCTGATAGATCTTACCGACCTGCTGTACTGCCTTAGCGGATAACAATGCACCAAGCTGGTCATCAGCAAAGCTGAATACATCTGCGCCGTTCTCCGGGGACTCGAGGATCTTGCTGCCTGCCGTATCTTCAGCGTAATTGCTTTTGATATTGATATCGAGTTTATATCTGCTGTCCCTGAACATCTCTTCAAAAGCCTTTTTACGGGACTTTTCAAATTTTGCATCATCACCTGAGCACCATACCTCAAGCTTGATCGTGCCGTTGGCAGCCTTAGCTTCAAGAGCCATAGCATCCTTGACCATATTAATTGTCTCCGGAGCATATACATCAGCTATTGTATCTGTATCTATTTTTGTACCCGAATCTGAATTTGTATCATCACCGGAATAGCTGCCCGATGGAGTTCCCGGAGTTGCGACCTCCTCCTCAGTTTCTTTGAGCATTTTCATTAATTCACTGTCACTTACTGCGCCTTTTTCTGCATAAATATTATTGCCGATCACGGCTACTCTTCCCCAGTAAGATCCGGTGCCTACGATCTTATCCTGCTGATGGGTATAGGGCTTCTGAGCATTTATAGCCTCCACTACCGGATCATTTTTGATACTGTCATCATTTTCAAGCAATGCTTTATCAGTGGGGATCCTGCCTGTTGACTGATACAGCTGTAACTGCGATTCAGAATTCGTAAGAAAATCAGCTAATGCCTGTGCGGAAGCCGGATATGCCGATTCGGAATTTACACACATAAGCGTATATCCGCCGAGAGAATGGAGCTGTTCCTGCTTTCCGTCTATCAAAGCGGAAGGCAGCTTTGCTGCACCAACATTGTTCTCACCTATTGTATCCCTGATAGACGGCAGCATCCATACACCTGTAACTGCCGCACAAATCGAACCGCTGCTGAATCCACTCAAAATAGCTCCATCATCACCGATTGTACCTGCCATGCCCACGAAGCCTGCGCCGTTCTTTTCTGAAATGTGGCACATAGCCTTTGCTGCCTTCAGACCCTCAGTGCTGTTGAGAGCGGCGGTCTGAGCATACGTTTTCATATCATATGATATGTTACATTCTGACGCAAGGAAAAATGATGCATTATAATATGCATTACAAATATCAATGAAAACAGATGATTTTTTGCTGCCGGCTATGTCTATCATATTATCAAGCTCAGCTGTATCGGCGTCACTGAATATACGTTTATCATATACCATAAAATAACCGTTATCATAGCTTACCGGGAAAGCATACAGTTCATTTTTTACACTCGATGCTGCAAGCGAATCGCTTGTTTTGCTGCTTAATAATTCTTTCTTAAAGGCATCGTCCAATTTTGCCACACAATTGTTTTCCACAAGCGTCTCGAGCATACCGTCCCTGACAAAGACTACATCCATCCGGTCACTCTCATGAACCATAAGATTATTGAAAATTGAATCGGCATTGTCCTCCCTTACCGTAACTTTCAAGCTATATCTGGAATCGGCATATTTTTCCTTAAACGCCTTGGCAAGGCTCATTATTTCCTTCTTATCATTACCGGGGCAACGGACTGTAAGCTCTATCTGACCGCCGTTATTGTCAGCGTCTTTTGCCATTTCATCCTTAACAGCATCAAGGCTCAAAACATCAGTTTCAGATGACTCCTCCACACTGCTTTCGGCAGATGACTGTGTACTGCTTTCAACAGTTGACTGGGGATTGCCTTCAATGGAAGGCTCCTGCATGATCGAAGAGCTTTGCTGTGAAGCAGCGGATGATTCAGTCGATTCTGAATTTGTTTCAGGTTTATTGCAGGCGCCCAGCACTACAGTTGAAAGCATTGCTGCTGTAAGTAATGCTGACAATACTTTCTTGTTACTCAATATATATCATTCCTTTCACTTTACAAATTATAAATAAAGCAGGGAGGTGTAACCATCCCTGCTTTGATTTGCATTGGTCTGTGGATCAGCCTTTTACAGCACCGCCCGTTACACCGGCAACATAGAACCTCTGCATGATTATGAAGAGGATCGTGATCGGTATCGCGATCAGTACCGCGCCTGCGCAGAAGGTCGTGAAGTATTTGGAGATATGCTCAGGTTCGAGCATCGAATACAGACCGAGTGCGACAGTAAAGTTATCCTTATTAGCCTTCATGAAGTAGCTTACGAAAATGTAATCGCCCCACGGGCCGATGAAGGTCGTCAGCGCCGTATATACTATGATAGGCTTTGACAGCGGAAGAATGATGATCCAGAAGATCTGGTTTCTTGTTGCGCCGTCGATTTTTGCTGCTTCGTCAAGTGATCTTGGTATGGTATCGAAGAAGCCCTTGGATACCTGATATCCCAGACCGGCACCTGCCGAATATACAAGTATAAGTCCGAACAGTGACTGCTTGAGACCGATGATCTCAATGATAGCATATGTAGCTGCCATGGACATGAAGCCCGGGAACATACCGAGGATAAGACCGAGGTTAAGGAAGGTCTTACGGCTCTTGAAACGAAGTCTTGAGAATGCGTAGCTTACCATGAGAATGATAAGTGTTGAAATAATACATGAGCAGACAGCAACGAAGAAGGTGTTGAGTATCCATTTACCATAGGGATAGATCATTTCGCTCTGGGGAATGATCTCGCCCGTAGCGTCATCGCGCTCAACGAACAGTCTTACGAAGTTGTCAAATGTCCACTGCTTCGGGAAGAAGTATGATGTTGAAATACCCTCTTCGCCTCTGAACGCCTGGATAACCAGCCATACGATCGGGAATATCCAGATAACAACCATTATCGAAAGGATAATGTATATCGCGATATTGGCAGCTCTTTTTTTAGCTGCATATCCGGACTGATCAACAACAGGGGGTTGTACTGAAGTATTTGTCATGAGAATTCCTCCTCATTCTTTGATGCTTTAGACATATTGAATGTAATAAGCGAACCGGCTGCGCAGAAGATGAATACGAAGATACCGATAACTGCTGCAAGGTTGAAATCTGAGGTGTTGACCGTCAGTTTATACAGCCATGTAACGAGAAGGTCGGTTTGTCCTGCTTTGTAGTACGATGCCGGGCTTGGTCCACCGCCTGTAAGGAAGTAAATAACATTGAAGTTATTGATATTGCCTACGAAGGTCGTAATGAGGTAAGGGGTGGTTACAAAGAATATGTACGGGAAAGTGATCTTGGTGAACTGCTGTACAGCATTTGCACCGTCGATACGTGCGCTCTCGTAAAGATCCTCGGGGATATTCATAAGAAGACCGGAAGAAATAAGCATTGTATACGGGATACCTACCCACATATTTACAACTATTACCGTGACACGCGCCCAGGTAACGTCGGAAAGGAACGGGATATGTGTATTCCACAGTGCATTAAGACCGGTAGAGTCGCCAAGGAGAAGTCTCATGATAAGGAGTGTTACGAACTGAGGAACAGCTGCTGTAATAACGAACATTGTTCTCCAGAAGCCCTTGAACTTGATATCCTTTTTATTGATCATGAGTGCAAGGATTATACCGAAAATGTAGTTTGTAAAGGTTGCGAATACAGCCCATACAAGTGTCCATACAAGTATCTTTCCGAATGTCTCGGATTTCATCGGGTTGGAATAGAATACATCTGCGAAGTTCTGGAATCCTACCCACCAGTATAGATTTCCTGGCGGCTGGTGATCAATATCGTAGTTAGTAAACGCGATACATACCGTAAACAGGATCGGCAGAACCGTAAACATAAGCAAAAGTACTACCGGGATAACGAGAAGAGTAACATGGAAGCGCTCGTCGAGGAACATTTTCAGTTCTTCAATTGTGCCTACAGGCTTTTTGCCGCTCTTGATGATCTCATATGAGTTGTATGCGCTCTTTGTGTTTGTAACATAAACAGCAATAAAAGCGATCGTAATGAGGATCGTAAGAACGAAGAAAAGAAGAATACGGTTGGAGTCATCTACTGTGTCAACGTTTACCATTTTCTGACCGAAAAGATCATCCTCTACATAGACAGGAGCTTCACGTCCGATTACGCCGTTGACGATCATATCCGGTTCGGTCGGTTTTTGTGACTTGATCAGAATGTCTGAGCAGTAGATCTTATTAATATACGTAAGACCGAAGGTTGCCATAAAGTAGAAATATGAAACCTCGGCTGCAAGGAAAAGAAGACCTTTTCCTATCTGCTTATGCATCATGCTTCCTGCGCCCATGATAACATAGGAGAGCTTGGTGCCTGCATCGCCGTTGACGAATCTTGAACCGTAGTTCTTGAATCCGCGCCCGATGTGTGTAAAAATACTCTTGAAGAAAAGTCCGATGGCCTTGAAGAAATTAGCAATAGCCCCCGGGATACCGGTAAAGAAAGACTTGATCCTGTAGGCTATTTTCTGACCCGTTGTCATCTGGACGTAATCAAGAAAATCCATTCATATAACACTCCTTTTTTTGCCGAATATTCCATCTGCATCCATTATCTGGTCAAATATGAGCAGCCCGGTTTACTGCACCAGGCTGCCCATACCGAACATCTGAATCGCAAACAGATAAATATAAAATTTTGATCACTGAGCTTTAAGATCAGTCGCCCTCGACCTGAGTAACGATCTGCTGGAGAGAAGTTTTCAGCTGATCATCGGTCATATTGCCCTTAGCAGTTACGATATCGCCGCCAAAGCCGCCGATGTTGGTTGCCCAGTACTTACCGCTTACGCACTGTCCCTGAGCATGAGAGCAAACTGAGACTGTGCCTCAATAGCCTTACGGGCAGGATCGTTCTTGATATCACAGCCGCTCTCGCTGATCTCAAGATCCTTCTTGTTTGTCGGGATAAGACCTCTTTCCTTATAACGCTCAAGCTGTGACTCCTCATCTGTAATGAAGTATGCATATGCCTGAGAAGAGATCGGGAACTTGGTAAATGCATTTACGCCTACTACCTTATATCCGCCGAAGGAGTGGAGCTGTACCTGCTTGCCGTCGATAAGAGCGGTCGGAAGCTTTGCAGCGCCAACATTTTCTGCGCCGATAGCGTTCTTGATGGAGGGGCCTACCCATGTACCGATAACAGCTGCTGCAAGTGTACCGTCAGCAAAGCCCTGCTGTACAACAGCGTTGTCACCGGCTGTACCTGCGTTGCCTACGAAGCCTGCGCCGACCTTTTCTGAAACATGGCACATAGCCTTTGCAGCGTTAAGACCTTCCTGAGTATTGAAGGTAGCTGTCTGCTTGCCGTCCTTATAGGAGATATCACAGCCTGCAGCGAAGAAGAATGCTGCATTATACCAGCCGTTTCCGAGGTTCATGTATACGCTCTTTTTGCTCTTGTTAGCAGTCTCGATCATCTTGTCAAGATCTTCTACGTCAGCCTCTGTCGGGAAAACTCTCTTATCATAATACATGAAATAACCGTTATCAGAGGTCTTCGGGAATGCATAGGGCGTACCCTCGTCAGAGCATACATCAACAGCTGCCTTATCGTTGTTGGCAACAACGTTGCCCTGGAACAGCTTACCCACCTTCAGAAGTGCCTTTGCAGATACCATTGTTTTAAGCTGGTCATCAGCAAAGCTGAATACATCTGCGCCGTCCTTCGGGGACTCGAGGATCTTGCTGCCTGCCTTATCTTCACCGTATGAAGATTTGATACTGATGTCGAACTTATATCTGCTGTCCTTGAACTTCTCTTCAAAAGCCTTTTTACGGGTCTTTTCAAATTTTGCATCATCACCTGAGCACCATACCTCAAGCTTGATCGTGCCGCCGTTTTCGTCAGCTTCCTTAGCCATAGCTGCCTTGATGTTTTCAAATGTACCCTCATCATAAACATCTGTTACGGCTGCATCGCCGCCTTCAGATCCGGATGCAGCTGTTGAAGCTGTGCCTGAAGCTGAACCTGATGTTGTAGTGGTCTTTGTGCTTCCGCCGCCGCATCCTGCCAGAGCGGTTGATGCCATCATTGCAGTGAGTACCAGAGCGAGTACTCTCTTAGTTTTTGTAACCATTGTAATGATCCCTCTTTCTTAAAAATTTATAATTTTTATCGTGCACACAAGCGTGCCTGACGGCCGACGATGCTGACTGCTGATCTCTGATGCATTTCAGAGCATGGGCAGAGACCGGGCATTCGTCAGCCACTGTAATAATGATACCATATGGAGGGGGGGATTTCAATGGCAGGTAGTCATTTTTATCTATATTCATAAATACCGTTTTGTAATTTTGTAATAATAATCAAATCTTTTTTTAATTTTCGTCAGTCAGCACAATTTACAGACGCTATTTTTGTTGATATCGTTCGATTATTTCTTGTGCAAAATATCCATATCATACTTTAACACATTTGAAATATTGTTTCGGATTTGTTAATTTTCAGTCTTATACAAAGCTTTTTATCATCAAATTAATGCTTTTTTCAAGTTTATACGTCAAAATACACAAAGTATTATTTCTGCCCCAATAACCAAGATTTCACCTATGCTTTTGTGCAATTATTTTAAAAATCAGGGTATTATCCGCAGCACCCCCATGAGCACCAATATCCCCGCCGAAAGCAGGGAAAGCCACAGCTGGCGTATATTTCCACATCGACCGACAAGGCTTCCGACGAGTTCACCGGCGCAAAGCAGGACAAGCTGGGAGGCGCCGCAGAGGAGGGGTATCAGTGCCGCGCCGCCGCCCACAGCTGCGCCCAATCCAGCCGAAAAGGAATCGACCGACAGAGCCGCACCGATACAGACAGCCTCCCGAAGATCGACCGAGCTGGATCTGTCCCCGTCGCAGGCAGCGGGGTCACGGATTATTTCCGCCGTTCTGCCGAGCGGGGTCTGCGCATCCGGAGAAGCCGCTCTTCCCTTTTTTTCTTCTACAAACGCACCGACAGCCGTATAAAGTCCCAGAGCAACAAGCATCACCGCACCGATAAGCACTCCGGCTTTCCCGGGCAGGATCCCGGAAAGGACATCTCCGAGTGCGACTGCCGCGCCGGTCACAGCCACTGATATCACACAGATAATAAGCTTTGACAAAACCGGAGTTTTTATTTTCCTTACCGAGCAGGACACGCCTATCCCGAATGCATCTATACTGAGCGCTGCCGAAAGCAGCACGATTCCGGCGATATTCATGATATTCCGCCTCCGCGATAATCTGATACAGCCAAATGCCTCACAATATCATGATATGCTCCGGCGTGCCGCCGGTGCGTGCACCCAAGGGCACTTCCTACGGGCGCCCGCACTGGGCGGTCGCGGGGGTCGCTGCGCTTCGCTCCGCTCTGCACCCGAACCGAACATTCACTACTCGCGGTCATTACTTTGTTGACAGGCACGCCGGCGTTATGTTCCCCGCGGCTTTTATTCAGAGCGCGGCTTATGAAGCTTCCTTATGAGTGCAGAGTGAGCGGAGCGAACGATTACGTGAACTGACACCGGCGGCACGCCGGCGCGGTCGTTACTTTGTTGACAGGCAGACGGAAAGATCATATACAATAAATAACGATCGCGGCTTACAAAGCTGCCTTGCGAGTGCAGAGTGAGCGGAGTGGCGGAGTGCCTCCGCTGTCAATTCGCGCCGGTCGCTCCACTCCGTTCCGCTCTGCACTCGAACCGAACATTCGTAACTCGCGGTCGTTACTTTGTTGACAGGCACGCCGGCGCGGTCTTTACTTTATTGACAGGTGCGGCTTCATTGTCGTGTCACGATGATTTTTGAGCGTGTGCATGATAACGCCATACTTCCGCCCGGCGGAGTAGCACAATATGCACAAGGAGCTGCGAAGAAGATATTCTTCACAGCTCCCAAAAAAACAATTTATATGCATATTTGCATATTTCCGGTCATTCATCCTGACCGCCGTTATCACCGTCATCATCCTGTTTCCCGACACGCTTTTTCTTCACGGAATAATAGATAAGTATGCACAGCACTATCACTGCCGCAGATATCCCTCGCATTATCCACGCATAACCCCCGTGCATCAGGTCAACCGGCAGCAGCTCATTCGCAAACCACCATCCCGACAGAAACAGGAAATATATACTTACCGGCACAACAAGCGGGTTCAGTTTGCGGAAATTGACAAGCATCATTATACCCGCCGCGAGCCACATTACAGCATAAATGTATCCCAAAATCAAAACTCCCTGTATTATTGCAGAAAAAACAGCCTCAGCGCTTTTTCTTTATTATTTCTGTTCCCTTTTCCGGCTTCTTTTTTCCCGAGCCGAAAAGTATATTAAGAATAAAGATCACTACAATAACAGTTATACCTATATAATGTATAACATCCATGAATACATTATCCGGCACTATCTGGCGGAACGCATAATCGAGCATTATCCATATTCCTTCAAACAGGAAAAACAGCGCAAACGGACGATAATAGCGGAAGCTCCTCATCCTCGGGCTGAACATTATCGTTGCTGCGGCAAGACACGCTGCTGCGGCTATAATAGCTAAAATCATATCATTCACTCTCCGTCTTTTTTATATTCTGCGGCAACGGCACGAATGCCGCGTCCCGCCGTTTCAATAAAATCTAAGGCAATACCGCACAAAGATAGTGCCGCAGATGCGCCGTCTATTTTTTCGTCAGAATGTGCAAAACGAGCGCAGTTAACCTGACGGTTATCAAGCGGCGGTGTTGCCCTAAATAAATTATACTTTGTCACAAAGAAAAAATCAAGTACCTGCCGCCAACTATGATAATCTATTTCCCCTCCGCCGGCACGCCGGCGCCCGTAGGAAGTACCCTTGGGGTGCACTCCGCCGCACCTGTCAATAAAGGCAATACCGCAAACGGCGTGCGCGGCGCAGTGCCTACGGAGATGTGATGTTATCTTGTACGTGCTTAAAAATTAGCATAACCCGACAATAAAGCCGCACCTGTCAAAAAAGTATAGACCGCGCCGGCGTGCCGCCGGTGTCAGTTCACGTAATCGTTCGCTCCGCTCACTCTTCACTCGTAAGGAAGCTTTATAAGCCGCGACCGGAACAAAAGCCGCGGGGAACAGAACGTCGCCGCACCTGAATTGTTGCTAAGTATCCCCTTTTCATGATAAAACGGACTTTATTATGTTTTGACGATGTAATATTTTCAGAAAAACGAGAACGCTATAACAAATTGTATTATAGTCTGATTATTTACAGATCGTATATAACATATTGTATTATATTTTAGATAATTACATATTGTATAGATTTATTTTTAAAAAAGTATTGCAATTTTATTTTCATGGTGCTATAATAATTAAGTCGTCAGGAACGACACAAAATAGTCGGTGTTGATGGCGTCGAGGGTCCACCCGTTCCCATGCCGAACACGGAAGTTAAGCTCGATCGCGCCGAAGATACTTGGTTGGTGACGACCCGGAAAAATAGGAAGATGCCGACATCTGAAGCAGCCGCCCAATAGGGCGGTTGTTTTTTTGCCAGACAGATCACAACAGCCGGAATAATAATGATATGGAGGAGATAAGCTTGGCTACAACGAACAAGGAACTTATCGAAAAACGCAGGACCTTTGCTATAATATCCCACCCTGACGCAGGAAAAACCACGCTTACAGAAAAGCTTCTGCTTTATACCGGAACGATACAGCTCGCAGGCTCAGTCAAGGGTAAGAAAACCGACAAGCACGCTGTTTCCGACTGGATGGAAATAGAAAAGCAGCGCGGTATCTCCGTGACCTCCTCTGTCATGCAGTTCAATTACGGCGGTTACTGCATCAATATTATAGACACCCCCGGTCACCAGGATTTCTCCGAGGATACCTACCGTACTCTGATGGCTGCCGATTCCGCGGTAATGGTTATCGACGCATCAAAGGGTGTCGAGGCACAGACGCGCAAGCTTTTCAAGGTATGCGTTATGCGCCATATACCTATATTTACATTCATTAATAAGATGGACAGAGAATCCCGCAGCCCCTATGAGCTGCTTGAAGATATAGAAAACGTCCTCGGTATCCACACCTGCCCTATGAACTGGCCTATCGGCTGCGGCAGGGATTTCAAGGGCGTATATGATTTCGGCAAAAAGGAAATACTCGCATTCACAGCAAACAACGGTCAGCGCGAGGTCGAAATGGACGAGCTTACGGTCGATTCTCCCGAGCTTGACGATAGGCTTGGTGAAACACTGGCGCAGACTCTCCGCGATGATATAGAGCTTTTAGAGGGAGCCGGAGATGATTTTGACCTTGAGCAGGTACGCAGAGGCGAACTTACTCCCGTATTTTTCGGTTCTGCCCTTACGAATTTCGGCGTAGAGCCGTTTCTTGCCCAGTTTTTGCAGATGACTACTCCTCCCCTTCCGCGCAGGACTGTCGAGGGCGAAGTAGACCCGTTTGACGACAGCTTTTCTGCATTTGTATTCAAAATACAGGCAAATATGAACAAGGCTCACCGCGACAGGATAGCCTTCATGCGCATATGCTCCGGCAGATACGACAAGACGATGGAAGTCTATCATGTACAGGGCGGCAAGAAAATGCGTCTGTCCCAGCCGCAGCAGCTCATGGCGCAGGACAGAGAGGTAATAAACGAGGCATATGCCGGAGACATAATCGGTGTATTCGACCCGGGAATATTCTCCATCGGCGACACGGTATGTTCCCCTTCAAAGAAGGTACGCTTCGAGGGAATACCGACCTTTGCGCCGGAACATTTTGCAAGGGTACGTCTGAAGGACACGATGAAGAGAAAGCAGTTTGTCAAGGGAATAACCCAGATAGCGCAGGAGGGTGCGATACAGATATTCCAGACTCTCGGCGGAGGCATGGAGGAGGTCATAGTCGGCGTTGTCGGCGTTCTCCAGTTTGAGGTACTGGAATACAGGCTGAAAAACGAATACAATGTAGATATTGTGCTTGAGCATATGTCATATGAGCTTATCCGCTGGATAGACAATGACGATATTGACCCCAAGACGCTTAATCTCACGACCGACACCAAGCGGATCCAGGATCTCAAAGGAAAGCATCTTCTTCTTTTCACAAGCGAATGGAACATCACCTGGGCGCTCGAACACAACAAAAACCTCACCCTCACCGATTTCAGTAAAAATTAA
>CADCGS010000110.1:11898-13603 GCA_902801055.1 uncultured Ruminococcus sp.
GTAACTAAAGCCACGGGGAACATAACGCCGCCTCACCTGTCAATAAAGTTAAGACCGCGCCGGCGTGCCGCCGGCGCGAATTGCCCAGTGCGAGCACGCACCCGCGGTGGAACTTGACGGAGCGGGGGAGTCTGAGGTATAATGAGGATGAAATAAAAATAAGGGAGTTGTGGTTTATGAGTGGGACTATTATCCGCAGAAGCGTATTTGGCGTATGCATTCTGTTTACAGCGATACTTCTTCTTTATCTGATAGCAGCAGCTAATAACGGTACAATAAAGTATGTTACAAATAATGATATACAGCTGAAAATATACAGATATTACGGCGCGGCAGGATGTATTGACCTTATGGATAAAAATAATATCCCCGTGGATGAGGAATACCGAAAAAATGCAAAAAATGACGCCGCCGCATTTATAAGCTATACCGATCTGCAGAAGGTCGGCTCTTCGGATATATCAAAGCTTATCTGCATCGACAGCGTTTTCGGTCTTGATCTGAAGGATGAGCTTTTTACCGAGCTGCACCGCCGTTACAATAAAGATGCAAGGCTTTTCGACGAAAATCTTTTCGATAATTACAGCGAGGTGGATGACGATACAAAGCTCGCCCTCCAGCTTACCTCAACAGACGAGATCTGGAGAGCACTCGATTCCTTCGGTCTGACCGATGAAGAATACAATATTAAACAAATACTCGCCGACGGCTTTAACAATAACCTCGATAAATATGACCATAATGATATCTATAACGGAAAGATCTCCGTTTCGAGCGAGCTGGAAAATATCTTTTACTACTATCTCTGCACCGACAGCCTTTCCTCTCTGAATTATCAGAAGGTCTGGGATGTCCTCGGCCCGGGATATCAGCATGACCTGTTTGAATCAAATGAAAATAAAAATGAATTCAATACTCAGACTATAAATAATCTGCCGCCGATACTTACCGACAACAAGGCTTTCTTCTCCCTCGGCGCAAAGATAACTCCGAAATATACCACTCAGCAGTATTTCAATTCACTAAATACCCCGTCTGCCTTTGAATATGACCCATCATCCTCAGAAAATTCATATTTTGAATATACTCTCTTTACCGATATATGTCAGCCGAAAAACATGAAGCTTTCGGAAAACAAATTCTTCCGTGAAAATATCAACACATGGCTGATTGATAACCGAAAAAATTTCTGGGACTGATTTCCCTCGCCCGCGCATGAAAACAGAGCTGCCGCATCACTACAATGCAGCAGCTCCTTATTTTTTTATATTTAAGGCAACACCGCTGGGAGAACGCCTTACGGCTTAGCACCGCATATGCTGCGCCCGAAGGAAGTGTCCTTGGGGTGCGTGCCCGCACTGGGCAATTCGCGCCGGCGTGCCGCCGGTGTCAATTCACGTAATCGTTCGCTCCGCCGGCGTGCCGCCGGTGTCAGTTTCACTCTGCGCTCGTAAGAAGGCTTTGTAACCCGCGATCGTTACTTATTGTATACGCTCATTACGTTAGTCTGCGGAGGCGTGCCGCAACTGTCAATTAAGTATAGACCGCGACCGGCGTGCCGCCGGTGTCAGTTCGCGTAATCGTTCGCTCCGCTCACTCTGCACCCGTAAGGAAACTTTGTAAGCCGCGATCATAACTAAAGCCACGGGGAACAGAACGCCGCCGCACCTGTCAATAAAGTAAAGACCGCGCCGGCGTGCCGCCG
>CADCGS010000111.1:0-1757 GCA_902801055.1 uncultured Ruminococcus sp.
TCAGTACTCAGACTTTTTCTATTTATCATGCCGTTTTTTAGAATTTTATTTGAATATCTGATAAAACTATTCTATAATATACAATTGGAAGCAAGAAGATGACCGCAAGGTATGTCTCCCGGACATATACCGCTCATCAGTTCAAGCTTCTGCTGAACGACAGCAAGTATGCGGCTTGCCTTTGCTTATTGAAAGCAAAGCTTTTAATCTGATTCTATTTAAGGAGAAAGAATATGTCTGATGAAATCAGGAATACGGCATCAGCCGGCGAACCGTCCGAGGATGAAGAGATAGTCTTTGCAGGAAGCGAAAGCACAGCAGAGGATAATGATGAAGAGGAAGTAGTATTCTACGATAATTCCCATATCAAAAATGAACCGGAATATGTTCCTTTTGTGTCACAAACTCCCTTTAGCGGCAGCTCATCTGATGAGCCCGGCAGCAAGGACGGGACTGCGGGCGTCTCGAAGCCAAAGGCATCAAAAAAACGAGTAGCATTCAATGTGGTTTCGATCATACTTGCGGTAATAATGATATTGTCCGGTTCCGGATGCGTAGTTGCATACAGCTGGTTCACACGTATCAATTATGTTGCCATAGATAATGATGAAAGCTATATTTCCGCTCAGTCATCACAGGTATCTCTGCAGGCAAGCCAGAAAAATGCAAAGACCTATGAGGGTAAGTTGCTCAATGACCAGCAGATACTCAATATCCTGCTTATCGGCGCCGATACCCGCTATAATGCGACGTCAGGCAACTCCGATACAATGATAATCCTTTCGATAGATACAAAGCATCAGAAGATAAAGATGCTTTCCCTGATGCGTGATACCTACGTAGCTATCCCGGGTCATGACAACAATAAGCTCAATGCCACGTTCTCTATAGAGGGCGCCGACCTGACTGTCCGGACTATTCAGCTCAATTACGGTATCCAGATAGACAGATATGCGATCGTTGACTTCTCAAGTTTCAAGGATATTATAGATACCCTTGGCGGTCTTGATATAGAGCTTACCGAGGATGAAGTGGATTATGTCAACTGGCAGCTCTGGATCAACGACCAGGATGAATATAAAAATGCGAGCGGCGATTATAAGGAGAGCGTGCGCGAACAGCTTAAATCCGTATGGCTCTCATCCGCCTACGGCAGGGAAATCAATAAATCAAAGCTTAAATTCAAGCAGAAGGAAGACGATGATCCCAAGGCAAAGGTCAAGCTTACCGGCAGACAGGCTCTATGGCACGCGAGAAACCGCGGCGAGGACGGTATCTGCTCCGGCGATGACTATGTCCGTACCACACGTCAGCGTGAGGTTATCGCTCTTATGCTCGGAAAGCTCAAAAAGACCGATTTCGGTACAATGATGAACATTATAATGAAGATCGGCCCGATGATAACCACAAACCTCAAAACCTCGGAGATCACAGCTCTGGCATCGAATATGCCGAAATATCTTTCCTATGATATAGTATCCCAGTCAGCCCCCGACAGAGCGGCTCTCGGCCCGGATTATTATTTCGACGATATTGATTATGTGGGTAACTGCATTATCATAATCGACTGGGAGGATTTCCGCAACAAGGTCGCAAAATTCGTATTTGAGGACGAAAATCTTCTCAAGGTTGAGTGGTAGAAGGATATGGGATCAGACTGATCTTATGGCACAGCATACAGTCCTGCGGCTGTGGTGCTGTGCCTGTTTTTGAAGGAAAAGGAGGGACGGCTCTATGCCGGAGGAAAAGGAGATCAA
>CADCGS010000111.1:1818-7331 GCA_902801055.1 uncultured Ruminococcus sp.
AGATACCTGACAGAAAAGGAAAACCAAAAAAGAAGGGCAAGGGAAAAAAGATTGTCGCAATATTACTTCTGATACTTGCGGTAATACTAATTCTGACGGGAATATACCTGATAGTCGTTCTTTCCCGTGTAAATTATACTCATGAATATCCTGACCACAGTATTTCAGAAAAAGACGGTATCAAGCTTCGCAGTGAAAGCGGCATCGTCAATATCATGCTCTTCGGTGAGGATAATCATAAGGACGATGAAAACGGCAGAGCCGATTCGATGATACTTCTGACTATAGATAAAAACAACAGGAAGCTGAAACAGACCTCGTTTATGAGGGATCTGTATCTGTATATACCGGGCGAGGGCTATAATAAGCTGAATGCGGCATTTTCTCTCGGCGGCGCAAAGCTCGCCTGCGAAACGATAGAATATAATTTCGGTATACGGATAGATGATTATCTTATAATAGATTTCAACAGCTTTACGGATATTGTGGATTCCCTCGGAGGGGTGGATATCGAGCTGACCCGCGAGGAGATAGAATATATCAACTGGCAAAGCTACAGGAATAAGCAGGTCGATACCGAAACGGAAATAGATCCCGATGATTATACATATCATACAAATGATAACGGCGAGGAGGTCAGCTCCGTTCATATTAACGGACGTCAGGCTCTCTGGTATGCGCGTGACCGTGACAGCGCCGGATCGGATTTTGACCGTACAAAGAGACAGCGTATCGTAATAGATACGATATTCACTAAGCTGAAGGGAGCAGGCCCGCTGAAGCTTCTCGGCACGATATATGCCGCGAGCGGATATCTTACTACGGATATGGGGCCTCTTAGCCTGTGCGGAAAGGGACTTGATCTTGTATTTGCGCTTGGCTATGAAAGAAGCGAGCATCGTATACCTGAGAGTGACAATTACTACGATGTATATAACGAAACAGGAATGGCTCTGCAGATCGCTGACGAGGATCTTGAAAGACAGAGACTGTATGAATTTGTTTTTGAAAGCTGAAATAAAGAGGACTGAGGACTGTCGTGACAGCGGCAGTCCTCTTTTTACACCTTTTTCCGTAAGGCTCATATTATATTACAAAGGGATCATTGAAGGCGGCACCGCATATGCATGATCTGACAAAGGAAAGGCGGCTCATTTCAATGCAGTGCTTATCAATAAACGAATTATTTGCTTCCGGGAGGAAAATATGTTGACTGTAAACAGTTTCGGTATAATCGGAGGTGACAAACGGCAGCTGTGCTGTGCCCGTGCAATAGCAGATGACGGATACGGAGTTTATCTTGCCGGATTTGAGGAATGTCCGGCAGGCTGTGAGCTTGCGGATATCGGAAAGGCGGCGGAATTATCCGATGCGCTGATATTGCCGATGCCGGTCTCGCGCAGCCCGGGGCTTCTGTTTGCACCGTTTTCCGCACAGGAGCTGCCGCTGTCGGTACTCCGTGAATATATAGCTCCGGACAAGCCTGTTTTCTGCGGAATAAACGGAGCGGCGACTGATGCGGAGCTTGAAGGGTTAAGAATAATGCGCTACAGCAGCCGTGATGAATATGCTGCCGCAAATGCTGTGCCGACGGCAGAAGGAGCTATTGAGATAGCTATGCGGGAATATGAGGGCACCCTCAACGGCGCTGAATGTCTTGTAGCAGGCTACGGCAATATAGGCAGGGTGCTGTCGTCCATGCTCCGCGGGTTAGGCGCCTCGGTCACGGTCGCGGCAAGAAAATATAAGGACAGGGCTCTTATCAGCGCTGCCGGTATGAAGGACGCCGATATATATGATCTGTCGGGTCATTACGACCTTATATTCAATACCGTACCCGCAATGATATTTGATGCACGGACGCTCGCACATTGTGCGGCATCGGCAATAGTCATAGACCTTGCATCCATGCCGGGCGGAACGGACGACAGCGCCGCGCGGAGAATGAATATCCCTGTCATCCATGCATTATCCCTGCCCGGCAAAGCCGCGCCGCGCTCTGCCGGCAGGATCATTAAAAATGCGGTTTATAACATCATCAGGGAGGAAGAATTATGAACGGCATAACGGTGGGCTTTGCGATGTGCGGCTCGTTCTGCACGATAGGCAGGGCTCTGGAGGAAATGAAAAAGCTCAGAGAGCTTGGATATGAGATCGTTCCGGTTGTTTCGGAAAATGTACTGCGCACCGATACGAGATTCGGCAAGGCGGAGCAGATCATCAGCAGGGCAGAGGAAATAAGCGGCAGGAGGGTCATAAGCACCATAGCAGATGCAGAACCGATCGGTCCGCGAGGTATCACAGATATTATGCTTGTTGCTCCGTGTACGGGAAATACAGCAGCAAAGCTTGCCAATGCCGTTACGGATACACCGGTCACGATGGCTGTCAAATCCCATCTGCGGCAGTCAAAGCCTGTTTTGCTTGCGATCGCGACAAATGACGCACTCGGCGCTTCCGCCCAGAATATCGGCAGGCTGATAAATACACGGCATTATTATTTTGTCCCGTTTTCGCAGGACGATCCCGTGAAAAAGCCAAATTCACTTGTAGCTCATTTTGACCTTATACCCTCCGCGCTGCAGAGCGCTCTTTCCGGCAGACAGCTCCAGCCGGTAATTAAATGATCGGAAATGAATAAAGACAATACCGCCGGCAGGATGACGGTGCCTTAAAGCTTTTATAAAAAAGCTTTGAAGTATTATGATACGAAATAATCATCCTGTGCGTTATTGCAAAAAAAGTAACCGTTTCGTTTTGAACGAGCGGTTACTTTCTTTTTGGAAAAATCTGTAATAACTATGTTTTATGAAAGTGTGATCCTGTTAAAGATAGTTTCATATTTGCCCTTTTCGGATTCCTTGAAAAAGAGTATGGCTTCATTATAGCCCTTGTCGGTTATTCCTGCCTTGAGATACGCCATGATCTCTTTTCCGCTGCTGTCTTTGGTCTTTCTTTTGCAGACTATCTGCTTGTTGTCGGTGATATAGATCTCGGAATCAGGATAGTTCTCTTTCAGATAGCCTTCAAGGCCGCTGCGGGTTATTCCCTGATTTTTCACCGCTTCTATCTGCAATGACGCGCTTCCCTCGGCATTACTGAGCATTATACCGATCGCCGGACGGTAATCGGTATTTTCCGTATTGAATTCGTCTGAAAAAACGGCTGTTACCTCCTTGCCGGGACTGGTATAGCGCAGAAAGTTTTCTTTATCTTTGTGTACTCCGTCAGGCAGCCTGCTTTCCTCTTCTGATGAAACGGGGGTACTGCTCTGTGCGGACGGTTCGGAGCTTTCTCTGTGCACAACTGCGGGCGCGGTTCCGGAAACCGATGCTTCCTCCGTTTTTTCTCCTCCGCTGCACGCTGCGGCAGAAACGGCAAATACCGCCGAAATAAAAAGTATCATCGCTTTTTTCATACTGTTTACCTCCAATATGCACCGCCTGATACGGCTGACGTAATGAATACCGAAAGATCATTATTTATGTCTCTGGGATGCTTTCCTGTGATCCCTGCGTGTATTTTTCTGGATCGTTTTACCGCGGCGGTTATTTCCGGAATGAATTTTCGGTGCTCGGCGCGGCTTTTTCTCATAAAGAGATACCTGTACCGGTCTGCCGCAGATTTTTGCTCCGTACATACTGTCGATCACCTCATCAAGTGATGATGAAGGTACAGATACAACGGAATGATCGTCGAAGATCTCTATTTTACCGATATCACCGCCGTGAAGGAGACTTCTCTCTGTTATGGAAGCTACGATATGGTTCGGCGCAACTCGGCTTGCACGTCCGATATTCAGCATTATGCGGCTGAAATCGGTAATACCGTTTTTGGAAAACTGCTTGCGTTCTGTCACGATATCGTTTATCTTTATTTCCTTTTCGGAAAAATTCAGTTTCATTCCTGCGGCTGCGATATCGAAAAGGGAATAGCCTCTTGAAAGCAGCATATTGACCATATCGCGGAAGCGTTCGCTGGCAGGCTCTGCAATAGCCTTTTCTACATCGGCAATCTGTTCCTCTGAAATACGGTAATTAATGTCGTCACGGGACGGCACGTCTATCTGTTCAAGGCTGCTTTTTGTTTCGCGGGCGATATTCTGCAAAAGAATGACCTGACGTCTGCCGCTGCAGATAGTAATGCTGGTACCCTGTTTTCCGATACGTCCGGTTCTGCCGATACGATGGACATAATATTCGTTATTCTGCGGGATATCGTAATTGAAAACATATCCGACATCGCTGACATCTATACCTCTGGCGGCAACATCGGTCGCAACGAGAATATTAACGATACCGCTGCGGAATTTTTCCATAACTGCGGTACGCTGCGACTGTTTGAGGTCGCCGTGGAGAGCCTCGGCATTAAAGCCGCTTTGCGAGAGGGAGAGTGCTATTTCCTCAGACATTTTCTTTGTATTGCAGAAAACGATGGAAAGCTTTGGTGCATAGTAATAAAGAAGGAGTTTCAGTGCATCGGATTTTCTGCCCATAGGGACATCGACATAGGTTTGTTTTATATTTTCAAGAGTAAGTTTATTGTTGCCGGATTCGATCATCACGGGATCATTCTGGAATTCACCGGTGATAGAGAGGATAGCCTCTGGCATAGTTGCAGAAAAAAGCACTGTCTGGCGGACATCGGGAGTTGCGCGGAGGATAGTTTCCATATCCTCTTTAAAGCCCATGCTGAGCATTTCGTCCGCCTCATCGAGAACGGCGAGTTTCACATGGTCGAGCTTTAATGTTTTTCTGCGCATATGATCCATAATACGGCCTGGTGTACCGATAACGATATTGGCGCGTTTAAGCCTTGTGATCTGTCTGTCCATAGGAGCGCCGCCATAGACCTCAACGGGGCGTATACCCTCGCAGTATCTGGTAAGCTTTCGTATTTCCTCACAGCACTGCATAGCGAGTTCGCGGGTAGGCAGCATAACTATCGCCAGAACATTTGATTTGTCGTGTTCTTTGCTGATCATTTCTATAGCGGGGATAGCGAAAGCCATAGTTTTTCCCGTTCCGGTTCTTGATCTGCCGATCATATCCCTGCCGCTGCGCACAACGGGGATAGCATTTTTCTGTATTTCCGTCGGTTCCTCAAAACCCATATCTCCGAGTGCTCTCATTATCTGCGCTGACAGCTCCAGTTCCCTGAAACCTGCCGCTTCTGTTATTGCTTTCATTTTAATTCCTCATTCCATTCCTTTTTCAACTCCCTATTGTATCAAATTAGCACAGCTTTGTCAAACCCTGCCTGGGCTGCTCGCCCGGACCTCGCCAGGGAGCAAGCTCCCTGGACCCTTGCACTTCGTGCAATTCACGTAATCGTTCGCTCCGCTCACTCTGCACCCGTAAGGAAACTTTGTAAGCCGCGACCGGAGTTAAAGCCGCGGGGAACAAAACGGCAAGTTTAGGGCAATACCGCACAAAGATAGTGCCGCAGATGCGCCGCCAATTTTTTCGTCAGATTGTGCAAAACGAGCGTAGTTAACCTGACGGTTATCAAGC
>CADCGS010000112.1 GCA_902801055.1 uncultured Ruminococcus sp.
ACTACCCTAGAAGAATCTTCAACGGACTGTCTGCTAACGATCTGCTTAAACAATTAAATGTCGCTTAATTTCACTGACATTTTATATTGCAATTTAGAATTATGCCAAAAAAACAAAAAAATTCTTGCATTGAGAGCTAATATAATGTAAAATAAAAGTAAGGCGTCACAGTGATTTATTATGACACGGATTTTATATGTGTGTGTCCGGATCAGAGTGATATTTAAGATGGGACGGTGATTTTGTTGGCTGCTGATTATAAGATCCTGCCGGAATCAATGGAATCAGATGAACTTGCGGGATATTTTAAAGAATTCTTGTCCGAATATTCAGATAAGCCGCGGACACTGCCTGCACTTAAACAATTATATGAGCTTGCATATCGTCAGTGGGATACCTATGAATCCGTTGATGAAGACATCGCAGAAAAGCTTGACGAATATCTTCGTTCTGCGATCAATTTTAAATCATATGAGATAATGGATACACTGATGAGTATAGTCGAAAATCTTTCCCTCAAGAATATTTTCCACTATATAGTAGATCAGGTAGATGATATTATGGATCAGTCGGTGCGCGAGCTGATCCAGGAGGCCGACGAGGAATACGGCGACCGTATAGATGATATTTTCGGCGATCTTGATGATTGGTAAAAAACAGACTGCTGCATTTTTACGATGCAGCAGCTTTTTTCATGGAAAAGTATTTTTTTCGGTAATGCGAATATGCCGCATTGACTTACGACAGCTTTTTCCCGTCGCTGAAAGCCTGTCCGACTTTTTCTCCGAGAGCATAATAACCGTGATGTATCGGGTCGAAAACTATAGGAGCAAATTTCGTCAGGTCGATATCTCCGTTTTCGTCAAGTATGCTTTCGTCAGCGCTTACGTTTATTATTTCGCCGAGATAAAGGCTTCCGCCTATGATCTCCTTCAGCTCACATTCGAGAGCAAGGGGAAGCTCGTTTATTACCGGTGCATTTACAAATTCGCTCTTTGTTACGGTAAAGCCTGCCTTTTCAAGCTTATTGCCGCAATTCTTCGCAGAGGTCATTCCGACAAAATCACAAGCGGTCGTATGTTCTTTGTCTCCGATGCTTACGGTGAATGCTTTTGTTACAGCGAGATTATCTGTTGTCTTGTGCTGACCGAGGTCGATGATTATTTCCTTCGGTCCTGCTATGCCGCCCCATGCGGCATTCATTGCATTTGCCCTGCCGTTTTCATCGTAGGTAGCGATTATCATTACCGGCTGGGGATAAAGATAGGTTTTTGCCCCGAAATTCTTTCTGCTCATAGGTAGATACCTCCATATTATATTATCATCTAATATTTTACATCAATTATTAACAATTGTAAAGAAAAAATTTATTAAAAATTTACAATATATCTTGTTTGTAATGCATGATATATGTTATTATATAATATGGTACGATCATATATGGCAAGGAGGGAAAATCTATGAATCTGTTTTATCTGCTTAAACCCAAAACCACGGTTGCATACCTGAATAAGACGCATACTATCCGTCAGGGTCTGGAAAAGATGAAGGCTCACGGATATTCGGCAATACCTGTTATTGATGATAACGGGGAATATATCGGTACGGTCAGCGAAGGAGATTTCCTCTGGCATATGCTTGAATCCGATATGAGCGATCAGCGGGCACTTGAAAAATACTGTATTATAGATATAGTGAATGAAGAAAGAAACAGACCCGTGAAAACGAATGTTACAATGAATGATATTCTTCTTCGTGTAATGGATCAGAATTTTGTTCCTGTTATAGACGACAGGAATATATTTATCGGGATCGTTACCAGGAAGGATGTTATCAAGTATTTTTACGAAAAGGACAAAAAAGCCTCTGCTGAGCAGGGGTGAGCTTACAATAACTGATCTATGGTGATAGGATAATGGGAAAAATATTCGATACCCACGCACATTATGATGACAGTGCTTTTGATGAGGACAGGGATGAGCTTCTGAAACGGCTGTTTGAAGGAGAGGTCTGTGCTATAGTCAACCAGGGTACTACAGTTGAGACTTCGCGCCGGAGCCTGGAGCTTGCGGAAAAATATACAGGCATTTATGCCGCAGTCGGTCTGCACCCTGAATGTCTGGATGAAAACAGCGCTGATGATCTGGAGCTTATAAGGGAAATGCTCACGCATCCGAAGGCTGTTGCTGTGGGGGAGATAGGACTGGATTATTATTATGATATCCCGAGGGAGCTTCAGAAGGATCTTTTTGCCCGGCAGCTTATTATGGCAAACGAGCTTGATATGCCTGTCGTGATACATGACCGTGAGGCTCACGGCGATACGATGGAGCTTCTGAGGAAATATCATCCCAGTGGGATAATGCACTGCTATTCCGGCAGTGTGGAAATGGCAAGGGAGGTCGTGCGGCTCGGTATGTATATTGGTATCGGCGGAGTTGTGACATTCAAAAATGCCCGCAAGACCGTTGAGGTCGTTTCGGAGATGCCTCTGGAGAGGATAGTCCTGGAGACAGACTGTCCGTATCTTGCGCCGGTGCCGTTCAGGGGGAAGAGGAATGATTCCTCCCTGATAAGCTATGTCGCGGAAAGGATAGCTCAGATAAAGGGTATCAGTGCCGGAGAGGTACTGGATATAACAATGAATAATGCCGCTGAGGTTTATCGTATACAATAATAAGGCGATCTTTTATATACTATATATAATGTATTATTCGGAGGTGTGAGAATGAAAGCACTTGTAACGGGAGCAAGCTCGGGTATAGGGAGAGATATCGCCCGTGCGCTCGTATGCAGAGGCTGGGACGTAATAATCGTTGCGAGAAGAGCAGATAAGCTTATGGAGCTTAAAAAGGAACTGGGAAAGCACGCGCAGTGTGTACGCTGTGATGTTTCACATATGGATGAATGTATGAAGCTTCATGAGGTGCTTCAGAATCAGGATATAGAAATGCTGGTGAACTGTGCCGGCTTCGGAGTCTGCGGTTTCTTTACGGAGACCTCCCTCGACAGGGAAATGGAAATGATAAATACCAATATAAGAGCCGTTCATGTCCTGACAAAGCTTTTTTTGCAGGATTTTATGCTCAAGAATAAGGGCTATATACTGAATGTGGCGTCTATTGCCGGATTTTTCTCCGGACCGCTGATGGCTACCTATTATGCTACAAAGAATTATGTGGTCAGCCTGACCGGCGCGGTATATGAGGAGCTGAGGCACAGGGGCAGTAATGTAAAAATAAGCGCATTCTGTCCCGGTCCGGTAGATACGGAATTCAACAGCGTTGCTCATGTCAAATTTGCGTCAAATCCGATAGACAGCAAAACTGCGGCTACACTTGCCCTCGATGGGGTAATGGCAGGAAAGCTCTATGTCATTCCGACGGTAAAGATGAAGGCACTCAGATTCGTAAAGCGCCTTCTTCCGGATAAGACCCTGACCCATTTCTGCTATACCTTCCAGAAAAAGAAGAGATGACGCTCTGTCCGGAAATATTGCAGAGTAAAAACAGAAGGGATGAAAAATATTTATGCTCAGAACTGAACGTATAGAAGTAATGAATATGCATAATGCTATCAGGGGCGCCCGCAATCCTATGAACAGCTGGGCAAGGTCTGACAGCTATTTTGATGATGACGGCAGATTCGTGCTGGGGGAAAACGACCTTTCCCTTGCTGTCCGTCTGCGAAAGGCAGGGAGCGACCACAGGAAATATCTCAGACAGGTATTTGTCACGGTAGATATAACTGCTCCTCTGTACTGGTGGAAGGAATACGATACCTATAAGGTAGGCACTGTCGCAAATTCAACAAGCACTATGCACAAGATAACCTCAGAGCCCTTCGATCTGTCACAGTTCAGCTGTGACCATATGGACGAGGAAACGCTCGCTCAGATGGAGCTTGTTATCGCATATCTCGAAAAGCTTAGGCTCAGGTTCCTTGAAACAAAGGATAAGCAGTACTGGTATGATATAATCCAGTTTCTGCCCTCAAGCTATAACCAGATGCGTACCTGCACCATGAATTATGAAAACCTGATATCAATTTATAATTCAAGAAAGAACCATAAGCTTGACGAGTGGCATACCTTCTGCGGCTTTATCAGAGAGCTTCCCTATGCCGCCGAGCTTATCATATGTGAAGAATAATACTTTAGTGACCTCCGCAGTTTTCATACGGCTGCGGGGGATTTTTTTGTTTCAATTATTTCAAGCTTGTAACAATTATGAATGATGCTTTTATTATTTTCTCTTTATAATGTGAAGAGTATTATCTTGACGGGATAATGTGTGTTTTGGCTTTATGCGGGCAAAAAAATCACGGATTATTGCAGATTTTCTGGGACAGGATAGCTTTTTGGGGGTAAAATGAGGGACAGGACAGCCAGTCGGGGGAGCTGTAAATATGTAAGGACTGTAACGAATAATTAAAAAAATTTATCTTCCGGCTGCCGCAGGACAGGCGGATGATAAGATCTGTTACAGCGAAAAATGGCTTGTTCAAGCCGTTTTTTAAGGGTGGACTGGTTTTTTGAAATAAATTAAAAATTATTTCAAAAAGTAACAGCGTTGTAACATGAATTCTGCAAATTGCACATAACAATTTTGTAATTATTCTCTAAAAGAATGAAAAGGGGTGTAAATAAGGGTGAAGGGGGGCGTTTTTTTGCAAAAATTAGCTGTCGCTTCGTCATGTTATACAAAAAAATGCAGTTTGATTTGGTTGACATAAATGAAGAAACGTTCTATAATGACATCATCAACTAAAAACGCTGCAAAATGCCATATGGCAGGCGGCGATAATTAAGGAGATTTTAAAAATGAAAAAGCAAAAGAAGCATTCTGTGCTGAAAAGAGCAATAACGATCGCGATCATGTCTTCGCTTTGTCTCACTGCAGCAATAGGCGTTGCTACTTTTACTCAGAACGTTACAGTATCAGATATCACGACCGATGTTGTTGATACAGAGACAGCAGAAGTCAACAATAACAGCGAAGCTTCACTTACAGAAGCAAGCGTAAGCGATTCAATGCTCAATGCCTTCAAGGTAGATAACGGCGAGCAGCCTGTTTCCGAGAGCAGCCTTGTAATGACCGTCAAGGAGAATGAGAAGGAAGCTCTTGCAGGACAGAATGAGGAATCCGAAACAGAAATCAGAATAGAGAAATGGTGCTCACTGAGCATTGACCTCAGAGGCAAGAAGCTGAGCAAGGATGTTCCGGCGGGAACAGTAGCAGATGCACTTGCATATCTCGGTATCGAGCTTACAGACAAGGATCAGATGGATGCAGAGCTTGAAGCAGATGTGACTGACGGTATGGCTCTCACGATCAAGAGAGTAGTTGTTACTGAGGCTGAATCCACAGAGGAGATCGACTTTGATAAAGTAGACAGAGATACATCAATGCTTTATGAGGGTGAATCCCAGGTCGAGACAGAAGGCGAGAAGGGTGAGCGCAAGATCACTTACGATGACGAGGTTACAATTCACGGTACTGCCAAGAAGGAAGAATCCAGAATAGAAAAAGCAGAAGAGAAAAAGGCAGAGGAAGAGAATACCGAGGAAGAAAAGACAGAGGAAGAGAATACCGAGGAAGAAAAGACAGAGGAAGAGAAGTCTGAGGAAGATACAGAATCCGAAGAAGAAAACGCTGAGGATGCTGAAAATGATACAGAATCCGACGACAACGGTTCTTCCGAAGAGTATTCCGGAAATACGATCACCGACAGCAACGGAAACGTACTTCATTATTCATACTGCCTGTCCGGTCCGACAACAGCATACACAGCTGAGGCAGGCGCCGGCACAGCAACAGGACGTCTTGCACGCTATGGTGTAGTAGCTGTAGATCCTGACGAGATCCCCTACGGTTCTATTCTTTACATTGTATCCGATGACGGATTTGAATATGGTTATGCAGTTGCAGGTGATACAGGCGGATTCATCTATTACACAGACGTAGTAGTTGACCTTTATTTCCCGACACTTGACGATTGCTCAACATACGGTCTCAGAAACGCTCATGTATATGTTCTCGAGGGTGTTTCAGAAGACGCAACCTACTAATACTAACACATCAAAGGACGCTTTCGGGCGTCCTTTTTTTGTTGGGCTGCCAGTGCGGGCACGCCAGGGAGCAAGCTCCCTGGACCCACGCGCTTACGCGCTATTCACGTAATCGTTCGCTCCGCTCACTCTGCACTCGTAAGGAAACTTTATTACCCGCGTTCGTCACTAAAGCCGAGGGGAACAAAACGGAAAGTTTAGGTCAAGCCTTTTTAAAGGCTTGCAGGTCGAGGGGCGCGGATGTCCGGTCGACATCTCTCAGCCGCAGGCTGAGAAGCGCCGACCGAGCCGGCAGGCGAGACTCAGCGCCCCGATCGCGCTCCGCAGAGCGCGAAACACTCCGGACACAATCCCTTTTGAATTGAAGTATTGTTAGCCCTGCTAACGCGTCGGGCAATACTTGATTGAAAGCACAGTCAGCAAAGTAATAAAAAAATTTAAAAAATTTTTAAAAAACCCTTGACAAAACTGTAAAGACACTGTATAATAACTATTGTTCTCAGCAAGTGAGCAACAAGAAAATAAAATATTGGGGAATTGTGTAACGGTAGCACGACAGACTCTGACTCTGTTTGTTGGGGTTCGAATCCCTATTCCCCAGCCAACATTAAGCCTTGACTTTGCTCAAGGCTTAATTTAAGACGAGGTGTAGCTCAGTTTGGTGGAGCGCTACGTTCGGGACGTAGAGGCCGCAGGTTCAAATCCTGTCACCTCGACCACTTTTTTAAATATGCAGATGCGGCGAAATTGGCAGACGCACAATATTTAGGTTCTTGCGGAGCAATCCGTGCAGGTTTAAGTCCTGTCATCCGCGGTTTTTATAATGGATCAAAGAAAGGGTTATTATTGCCCTTAAATAATATCATATAATCTTATGGTATTATTTAAAGGCAATCCCCCTGGTGGTGCAGAGGGACGACCTTTTTGTATCTTGAAAATCATTATGTTATTTGATCTTTTTTTTGCGGATTGCATCATTTAAGTCATACTCTATGACTTGTATGGATCCTTGGCAACTCCTGCTACCGTCGGAGACATCGTTGATATCTCCGCTGAATGCAGAGCTGTTACAGTCTGACGATTTGAATAACGGCGTTCTTGTCCTACTAATCTATACGGACTATATTTGGTTTTCAAGGTGCTCTAACATTGCTCTTTTTACAGACACAATGCGTGTCAGGTCAAAAAAATAGTCGAATTCACATCAAAACATGAATCGACTCTTGACTATTATTGCAACAGAAGGTATAATGTACCTTACATATTGTATCAAATGTCATTCGTGAGGTGCGAACTCATGATTGATGTTTAGCCGGGGCGTTATTGGTCGTAACAAACCGGCTTCGATACTTTATTGACTTAACATTTCAATGATACACCACATTTTAGGTATTGTCAATAATATTTTTCTTTCATAGACTGTTTTCACAAATGAAAGCGGTCTTTTTTGTTAG
>CADCGS010000113.1 GCA_902801055.1 uncultured Ruminococcus sp.
GAGCTTGCTCCCTGGCGAGGGCGCGGGTGTCCGGTGGACACCTCTCAGCCGCAGGCTGAGAAGCGCCGACCGAGCCGGCAGGCGAGACCCGGCAGCCCAGCAGGGGCGCCGGAGGTTATGTGTCGGCCATGGCTTTTATTATTCCACAACATCTGTATCTGCGTAGGGGAAAATATTCTACCGGGACTTTCTTCTCCTGGGCAAGCCGCAGCATCGGCGCAAGCTCCGGACTTTCTGCCGAATCCTCCCTTATCAGTATCTTCCACGGCACACGCCGCAGTAATACCCTCGTCGTTTCACCTATTCCCGGCTTTATCAGATTGATGTCCCGTATGCCGAATTTCCCGGAAACAGCTCTGACCTCTTCAATGCCCTCTCCTTCACCGCTGTCCTCCTCCGGCGGCGGCGCTGAAGAAAAGTATTTCTCTATCGCTTCAATAAAATCATACGAAATGTCTGCACCCTTCAATTCTCCGTAATATACAGCACCGTGAAAATCATCCTCACCTATTATATCATCACGGAGAAATGTCCTGCTGACAAGACCAGATACCGTTGAATTCAGACATGAACTCGGTATCAGTATGTCCTCGTGTGTGCCGCATAACTGCGTTATATTCGCCGGATCGGATACTACCGCTATCTCCGGCGAAACACCCTCATAATCCTTTACTGCCTCCTGCAGCTGTCTCGTGATCGCACCCTTGCCTATCCAGCCGTCTACAAATAACAGCTGCTCCGGTCTGTACCGCTCAAGCAGATATTTCATCGCATTCCTGTCTATCCCGCGTCCGCGGATTATCGAAATGCCATAATGCGGAACATCCTTGCCATAACGAAAACGTATGTACCTCTTCAGAAGTATCCCTATCGGCAGCCCCGCACGCGCAAGCGATACGAGTACTGCATCCTCACCGCGTGAAGCCATTACCTTCTCCGCCATCCTGCCGAGTGCGTCCGCCATGGGCTTTGAAAAACTCTCCAGTGAACTCCTGTAAAGCTCCATATACTTCTCTGTGGGAACATATTCTATCGGCAACATTTCACAGTAATGCCTTCCGGACTGTATCAGTCTCTCCCGCTCCTCGGCAGGCTGCGGCTGTACAAGCCCGGTGATATCTTTCAACAGAAGTATTACATCATCCTCGCGGTACGATGTCCTCACGGAATCCACCTCACAAGCTCTATGTTTTCATTGCCGACCGATTCAAGCGCAGCAACAAGCTCATTCAGCCCCGTTTCGTCTCCCTCGGGGGCATCAGTGACTATAACAACATGGTCATAACTGTCAAGGTCATAAATATATGTCTGCCGCTCGCTGTCATACAGACTGTGAAGCTCGAATCTTGTATGAAGCGGATAAGCTTCATCCGTACATACGGCTATAGGACTGCGCGTGGTCGAATGTGTCCTTACCCGGGATACACCCTTTGATTCCCTGTTTGCTATATAAATTGCCGGATACATACATTCTTCGGTTCCGATAAAAAGAACATTCTTGGTAGTTTTCTTTTTCAGGCTCTTGAGAAACGAATACAATGCTTTCATGGCTGAGGCATATTTCTTTCCGGTAGTCATCATCCGGGGATTTATCATGCCCTGCGCCGTAACAGTATTAACTATCGTATTGGTGTGTGCTGCGGGGACTACCCTTCCGCTGCTTTCATAAGCAGCCGCTGTTTCCTCATATTCCTCGTTATTCGTCTTGATAAGGAAACGGATAGTTACTCCCTTCCTTGCAAAAAGATTGAGCGACTTTTTGTCCATGCCGTTTATCAGGGAAACAGCATGGAAGCGGAAATTCCTCTTTTTGTATGCCTTATTTATGGAATGTATGGCATTAAGTATAGTATTGCCAGTAGTCAGCTCATCCTCGGCAAATACTATATCGGTTATTCCGTCAATGACCTTATCCAGTTCATTCCGGACTATCCTCTGCTCCGAAGCATGACTGTGCATTTCGGAAAAATATATGTATTTTGCGCCCTTTATATCCTCACGGGTGGTCTGGATATAATACGTACCGTGATATACAGCCAAATGCGCTCCGATAGCCGTTGCGGTCTCCGCAAAGCCTATTATAAGAGTGGTTGCCGGGTCGATCTTTCCGCTGAGCTTTTCCGCAAGTGTATCAAACATCTCAATTGTTTCCACCGGATCAGCCGGGATATGCTTTGCCTGGAGGCGGTTCAGGACAAGATAGCTGCGCATGGTATTGTTTTCTCTTTTAGCGATTCTGATAATATCATTTTTGTTATACGTCATATAATTACCTCATATTTTTCAGTGTTTATTTTGTTTTGCGCTGTAATGAACGCATATATCCTTCAAGCAACATTCATCACATTTCGGACTTTGTGCTTTACATACCGCTCTGCCGTGAAGCACAAGACGGTGACAGAAATCATTGGATCTTTCCGGCGGCAGCAGCGCACGCAGTATACGCTCTATTTTTGCGGCGTCCTTTGTATTATGGAAGCCGAGCCGTCCCGTTATCCTGATACAATGAGTATCTACCACAACGGCAGGCTTGCCGTATATATCCCCGACAACAAGATTTGCTGTTTTCCGTCCGATACCG
This sequence comes from uncultured Ruminococcus sp., assembly GCA_902801055.1. GTDB lineage: Bacteria > Bacillota > Clostridia > Oscillospirales > Acutalibacteraceae > UBA1213. Next base: position 2,582 of record CADCGS010000113.1, read on the forward strand.
GGGAGCTTAGTCAGCTGCCCAATACTGTCGGGAACGGTGCCGCCGAATTCGTCACAAAGCATTTTTGCCATTGCGGAAATATCCCTTGCCTTGGTCTTGTACAGACCGCAGCTCTTTATAAGCTCCTCGATCTCACCGATCTCCGCCTGCGAAAAAGCCTGAGCATCGGGGAAACGCTCAAACAGAGCAGGGGTCACGATATTGACGCGCTTATCGGTACACTGCGCGGCAAGCCTCGTCGCAACAAGAAGCTGGAACGCATCTGTATATATCAGAGAGCATATTGCCTCGGGATATTCCTTTTCGAGCAGATCAACGGCGATCACGGCTTTTTCCTTATCGGTCATGATTATCAGTCCTTCTGTTTTTTCTCCCCCGTATATATCATAAACCGTACCGTTCATCCGGATCGGTACGGTTTATGCTTATTGGCAGAATTCCGTTCACTCATGCAAAACGGATATCATTTACCCTTTGTTTCTATTTCCTTAACGATCATAGATACAAAATCCTCAACTGACATAACATCGTTTTTCGATTCATCTCTGCGGCGGACGGAGACAGTACCGTTTTCCTGCTCCTGATCGCCGACAATGATCATATACGGTATCTTTGCCATCTGTGCTTCTCTGATCTTATATCCGACCTTTTCCTGACGCTTGTCCTCGGATACTCTGATACCATGGCTGCGAAGCTCAGCTGCAAGCTTGTCGATATATTCGCTGTTCCTGTCGGTGATGGGGATAAGCTTTACCTGTACCGGAGAAAGCCATGTCGGGAATTTGCCTGCATAATGCTCGATCAGGATACCGATAAATCTTTCGATCGAACCGAAAACAACTCTGTGGATCATAATAGGTCTGTGCTTCTGACCGTCCGATCCGGTATATTCCGCATTGAATCTCAGCGGGAGCTGGAAATCGAGCTGTATCGTACCGCACTGCCATGTTCTGCCGATAGAATCCTCCAGATGGAAATCTATCTTCGGACCGTAGAATGCGCCGTCGCCCTCATTTATGACGTAATCAAGCTTCAGCTCGTCGAGAGCGGTTTTAAGGCCGTTCGTTGCAAGCTCCCAGTCCTCATCGCTGCCGATGCTGTTTTCGGGCTTAGTGGAAAGCTCAACGTGATATCTGAATCCGAACAGGCTGTATACTTTATCAATAAGGCTGACAACGCCCTTGATCTCATCAGTGATCTGTTCGGGTGTCATAAAGATATGTGCATCGTCCTGAGTAAAGCAGCGGACTCTCATCAGACCGTGCAGTTCGCCGCTTTTTTCGTGTCTGTGAACAAGACCAAGCTCGCCCATTCTGAGCGGCAGATCACGGTAGGAATGAGGCTCTGACTTATATACGAGCATACCGCCGGGGCAGTTCATCGGCTTGATGGCAAAATCCGTATCGTCGATAACAGTCGTATACATATTCTCCTTATAGTGATCCCAGTGACCCGAGGTCTCCCAGAGATGACGGTTAAGGATTATCGGCGAGGAGATCTCCTGATATCCGGCAGCCGTATGAAGCTCTCTCCAGTAGTCGATGAGTGTATTCTTGAGTATCATACCGTTCGGCAGGAAGAACGGGAAGCCCGGTCCCTCCTCGGATATCATAAACAGTCCAAGCTCCTTTCCGAGCTTTCTGTGATCTCTTTTTTTAGCCTCCTCGATCCTTTCGAGATATTCGGCAAGCTCCGTCTTATTTGAAAAAGCCGTACCGTAAATACGGGTAAGCATTTTATTTTTTTCGCTGCCTCTCCAGTATGCGCCGGCAACGCTCGTCAGCTTGAAAGCCTTTACGGCAGACGTATACGAAACATGAGGACCTGCGCACAGATCGACAAAATCGCCCTGCTTGAAAAAGCTGATCTCCTCGCCCTCGGGCAGATCTTCGATAAGCTCTACCTTGTATGGTTCTTCAAGACCCTTCATGAAATCAAGGGCTTCATTTCTCGGCAGTGTATACCTTTCAAGCTTCAGGTTTTCCTTGACGATCTTTTTCATTTCCTTTTCGATAGCGTCAAGATCCTCCTCTGTAAAAGGCTTTTCGCAGTCGAAGTCATAATAGAAGCCGTCCTTTATGCTCGGACCTATTGCAAGCTTAGTACCCGGATAAAGTCTTTTTACTGCCTGAGCGAGGATATGAGAGGCGGTATGTCTCAGCGAATCCCTGCCTATTTCTTCCTCGAACGAATGTTCCTCTACCTGACCGTTTTTCATAATGATTTTCATAACAGCAACCTCCTTGATTAAATAAAAAAACACACCCTGAAATGCACTTTCCGCCCAAACGGAAATGTACACCAAGGGTGCATTGAATACTGCACGGTTCCACCTTGAATTTTAACTTCATTATTGCACTTAACGCATTACATACGGAGCTGCTCATCGCAGTCAGCTCAGGAGTGGTCTTCATCGTGCCGAACCGGCAGAGACCTCACAGCCAAGGGTCTCATTCTCTGAACCGTTTCAAACAGACTACTCTCTCCGTCACAGCTTTTTATGGATCATTGTCATTGTATCATATCAGAATCAAAATTGCAAGACCTGAATAAAAATATCACATTTCCCCCAATGCCGGGGCGGTATTTATTCACAGGGGGGCACGCCGCCGCGAATTGACACCGGTGCACGCCGGCGCTTCTCAGCCTTCGGCTGAAAGGTGTCCACCGGACACCCGCGCCCCTCGACTCTGCAAGCCTTTAAGGCTTGACCTAAACTTTCTGTTATGTTCCCCGCTACTTTAGGCAATACCGCACAAAGATAGTGCCGCAGATGCGCCGTCAATTTTTTCGTCAGATTGTGCAAAACGAGCGTAGTTAACCTGACGGTTATCAAGCGAGT
>CADCGS010000114.1 GCA_902801055.1 uncultured Ruminococcus sp.
AGCCGCAGCAGCCCGCCGCACCGCAGAAAAAACAGTGGTCAACCGAGCCGGCAGCACAGCCGCAGCAGCAGCCCCGTCAGCCGCGTCCGCAGGCACCTCAGCAAAGACCTCCTCAGGGTCAGAGACCCGCTCAGGGACAAAGACAGTGGTCTGCAACTCCTGTTTCCGGCAATAAATCCGGCAAATCTGATTTTGACACCGATTCATATGTAAAGAACCTCAAGGATCGTATGGAGCATGACAGATCTCTGTCCGATCAGCAGGCAGGTCAGTTCAATAATTTCGATTCAAGCAATTTCAAGGAAGCTCCGATGAAATTTGACGGCAAACAGGTAAGAGGAGCGACCGTCAATGTTGTTTCTGCACCGAATAACGGAAGCAAGAAGCTTATCGTTCCGGTAATGATAGTTGCAGTTCTTATTATTGCTATAGTTGTTATCGTGATATTTGCATTCTCGGGCAATAAGGAGAGCGGAAGCAGCTCCGCTGAATCAACAACATCAGCGGCTTCAGCAGCTTCAGGCGCTTCAGGCGATTCAGCAGCATCCGCATCCGAAAGCTCAAAGATAATCATTACATTTACCAAGCCTGATAAATGGGGCGACAAGATAAATGCATATGTTTACAGCAAAAACAACGGCGGCATCAAGAACAAGGACTGGCCCGGAGTTGAAATGAAAAATAACGGCGACGGTACATATTCCTACGAGGTTCCCGGCGATATCGAATCTCCGCTTGTAGTATTCAACGACGGCAGCAAGCAGCTTCCGAAGAACGGCGGCTTTACCGTTAAGAACGGCGGAAAATATGATAAGGATTCCAAGAAGGATAAATAATATCTTTTGTACATAATAATTTCTGAAATATGCTGATGTGCCCCCGGCAGGATCTGCCGGGGGCGCGTGTGAAGAATCAATTAAGATAAACGGACAGGATAGTTATATGCTATCCGGGTCACAGAGTGACAGCGATAATACCGCGGGACTGTAGGATCTTTTACGGTGCCGCGGTATTTTTCTATACCTGCAGGGAATATATTATCGTGAAAGATTATACCCTGTCTGCTCAGACAGCCCATCTGCGGTTATATCTGACCGTAATGAATAATTCTTTCAGGGAGGAATGATCCATGGAGATCCAGTCAGAAAAGAAAAACAGTCAGACAGATACTGTAAAAACCGCAGTGGCAGTATCATTGACAAGCATCCTTGCAAATACCCTCTTATCCCTTTTCAAGCTCCTTGCGGGTTTTATTGCCAATTCATCGGCTATGGTAAGCGACGGCGTACATTCCGCGTCGGATGTTTTCAGCAGCATCATCGTTATTATCGGGGTCAGGCTTTCAGCGAAAAGCTCCGACAGCAGCCATCCCTACGGCCATGAGAGACTTGAATGTGTGGCAGCGATAGTACTGGCTGTCATACTTCTTATGACCGGTATCTTTATCGGCTATGATGCGGCTGTAAGGATCCACGAGGGCAAATTCGATGAATTTGTCGAGCCGGGCGTGCTTGCCCTTGCGGCGGCTGTGATATCGATTCTTGTCAAGGAGGCTATGTTCTGGTATACGCGCCATTATGCAAAAAAGATCAATTCCGGCGCGGTAATGGCTGATGCATGGCACCACCGCAGCGACGCCCTTTCATCCGTAGGCGCACTTATAGGCATAATCGGCGCAAGAAACGGTTATCCTGTATTTGAACCGCTTGCGAGCCTTCTTATCTCCGTATTCATCATCAAGGCGGCTATAGAGATATTCAATGATTCGATCAGGAAAATGACCGACAGGAGCTGTGATGAGAAAACAGAGGAATCTATCCGCTGCTTTGTTGCCGGACAGGACGGTATAGTAAGTATCGACCTTCTGCGCACAAGGCTTTTCGGGAATAAGATATATGCAGATATCGAGATAAGCATCGACGGCAATAAAAGCCTTTACGAAAGCCATGCCATCGCGGAAAGGGTACATGATGCCGTGGAAATGCAGTTTCCGCAGATCAAGCATATAATGATCCATGTCAATCCTGCCGATGTTGATGAGAAATGACCATGCTTTTGCATAAAATCCGCTTATTGTCTATTGCAAACTGCAAATAAATATGATAATATATATTATGTTAAGCGTATAAGCTTCGTGCTTTATGCAAAACAGAAGGCAACACCGCACAAAGACCGTCCGGCGGCTCAGCACCATATCTGCTGTGCCCGAAGGAAGTCTCCTTAGGGTACTCTTTTTCCGTCATTTTTAGAAACCCGCCTGATAACCGACAGGGTATCGGCTCGGTTTGCACATTCAGACGAAAAACAGACGGTGCATCTGCGGTATTATCTTTGCGGGGTATTGCCATAACAATAAATAACCGCTTCTGAGGTAAAAGGTACGACCTGTGCTGAAGGTGTCAGTTATAATGCAGTATATCTGCGGCATTTCTGCGCACCCGGACGGGTGCCTTTATTTTTGCGGAAAAAGGAGTTTTATTATGGAAAATCATGTTTCTATTATCGGGATCATTGTTGAGAATCTCGAATCCACCGACAGGCTCAACGATCTTCTTCATGAATACGGGAGCTATATCATCGGCAGAATGGGTATCCCGTATCAGAAGAAAAATATGAATATCATAAGCATAACCCTTGATGCTCCGGGTGACATCATCAACACCCTTGCCGGCAAGATAGGTATGCTTGACGGCATCAGTTCCAAGGTGGTCTGTTCTTCAAAATGAGAGATCTTATAGATAAGCTTGAAAAAGAGCGGCATCTGGAAAGGGACGAATATTCAGCGCTGATCGGCGCTGCTTCTCCGGAGCTTTATGAATATCTGTCCGCGAAGGCGAGGGATATCCGTCATCGCATCTACGGACATGATGTATTTATCCGTGGGCTGATCGAATTCACGAATTACTGCAAAAACGACTGTCTGTACTGCGGTATCAGGCGCAGCAATAAAAATGCCGCAAGATACCGTCTTACGAAGGAAGAAATACTTTCCTGCTGTGAAAACGGCTATTCGCTGGGTTTTCGGACCTTTGTGCTGCAGGGGGGAGAGGATCCGTATTATACCGACGACAGGATAACCGATATCGTATCGGAGATAAAGAAACGATATCCGGACTGTGCAGTGACGCTGTCCATCGGTGAAAAAAGCCGTGAAAGCTATCAGCGCTATTTTGATGCGGGTGCTGACAGATATCTGCTCAGGCATGAGACAGCTGATGCACTGCATTATTCAAAGCTTCATCCGCCTGAGCTTACGCTTGAAAATCGTATGCGCTGTCTGCGTGATCTGAGGGAAACAGGCTATCAGGTAGGCTGCGGGTTCATGGTCGGTTCGCCGTACCAGACGGCGGAGGAGCTTGCACAGGACATGGTCTTTATTCAGGATTTCCGTCCTGATATGGTCGGCATAGGGCCGTTCATACCCCAGCATGATACGCCGTTTGCTGAAATGGAAAGCGGCACTGCGGAGCTGACACTTTTCATGCTCGGGCTGATAAGGCTTGCTTTGCCGAATGTTCTTCTTCCGTCAACGACAGCGCTGGGGACAGTAGATCCGCTCGGCAGGGAAAAGGGTATACTTGCCGGGGCTAATGTAGTTATGCCGAATCTTTCGCCTGTTTCCGTCAGAAAGAAATACCTGCTTTATGACAATAAAATATGTACAGGCGATGAAGCTGCAGAGTGCAGAAACTGTCTCCAGTCAAGAATGAAAAGCATAGGCTATGATATCATAGTCGGCAGGGGTGACTGTGCACCTGACACAATTAAAAATATAAAGGAAAGAAGTAATCAGAATGTCAATTTATGATCCGAAATCCCTCAGAGCCGAGGAATTCATCAATCATGAGGAAATACTCGCTACCCTCGCATATGCAGAGGAAAATAAGAATAACCGTGAGCTTATCGAGCAGATACTCGAAAAGGCTGCACCTAAGAAAACAAAGCGCGGCGTTGAATGTGCCGGACTTTCCCACCGTGAGGCAAGCGTGCTGCTCGCCTGCGATATTCCTGAGCTGACGGAAAAGATGTACGCTCTCGCAAGGGAAATAAAGGAGGCATTTTACGGCAACCGAATTGTAATGTTTGCGCCGCTGTATCTTTCAAATTACTGTGTAAACAAATGCGTATACTGCCCGTATCATTATCAGAATAAGGAGATACCGAGGAAAAAGCTGACTCAGGAAGAAGTAAGGGATGAGGTCATAGCGCTCCAGGATATGGGACATAAGCGTCTTGCTATCGAAAGCGGCGAGGATCCGGTAAATAATCCTATCGAATATATCCTTGAATGTATAAAGACTATTTACAGCATAAAGCATAAAAACGGTGCTATCCGCAGGGTCAATGTAAATATTGCGGCAACTACTGTCGATAATTACAGAAAGCTAAAGGATGCCGGCATCGGAACATATATCCTCTTCCAGGAGACATATCATAAGGAAAGCTACGAAAAGCTCCATCCGGCTGGACCGAAGCATAATTACTGCTACCATACAGAGGCTATGGACAGAGCAATGGAAGGCGGTATTGATGATGTAGGACTGGGTGTTCTTTTTGGTCTGGAGCTGTATAAATATGAATTTGCCGGTATACTTATGCACGCAGAGCATCTGGAGGCTGTCCACGGCGTAGGCCCCCATACTATCAGCGTTCCGCGTATCAAGCGCGCCGCCGATATCGACCCGACAGTATTCGACAACGGTATAGATGATGATACTTTCGCAAAGATAATCGCCTGTATCCGTATCGCCGTTCCCTATACGGGCATGATAATCTCCACCAGAGAGAGCGAGGAGTGCCGCGCAAAGGTAATGGGACTTGGCATTTCTCAGATATCCGGCGGTTCAAGAACATCTGTCGGCGGCTATGCCGGCTACAGCGCTGACGAAAGACCGCATGATACCGAGCAGTTCGATGTATCCGATCAGAGAAGCCTTGACGAGGTCGTGCGCTGGCTGATGGAGAAGGAATATATCCCGTCGTTCTGCACAGCCTGTTACCGGGAGGGAAGAACAGGCGACAGGTTCATGGCTCTTTGCAAGGTCGGACAGATCCAGAACTGCTGTCATCCCAATGCGCTTATGACCCTCCAGGAATTCCTGACCGACTATGCTTCTCCGGAAACCAGGAGGATAGGCGAGGAGCTTATCGCTCGGGAGATACAGAATGTTCCCGATGAAAAGCGCAGACAAAGGGCGATAGAATACCTTGACGAGATCAAGACCGAGGGAAAGAGAGATTTCCGGTTCTGAGCAGGGAGCACCGGCGGAGTGCCTCCGCTGTCAATTCGCGGGGGTCGCTGCGCTACGCTCCGCTCTGCACTCATACCGAACATTCGTAACTCGCGGTCTTTACTTTATTGACAGGTGAGGCACGCCGCCGCAGGCAG
>CADCGS010000115.1 GCA_902801055.1 uncultured Ruminococcus sp.
ACTCCGCAGCAGAGCTTTCTTTTGAATCAACTGACGATTCTGCGGCAGTGCTGTCATCAGATTCAACAGAAGATTCCGCAGAAGAAGCAGAGCTTTCACCTGATTTTTCCGCAACTGAGCTTGGTGATGAACTTGCTGCCTCAGAAGAATCCTCCAACGGAATGATTTCATTTTTACAGCCCGAAAAAACGCAGGCTGTAAGCATTGCCGAAATGATAACGGCAGCAGCACGATATGCTTTTCTGTGTTCTTTCATAAAGAATTTCCTCCTGAAATAATATGATTTTTTCCGGGCGAATATAAAAAGGCGCACAACCGAAGCCGTGCGCCCGAAAAACACAAAGCTCCATTGTCGCCAAACAAAGTCAATAACCAGCAACCTAGTGCGTGTTAAAGTAAGCCTGTGCTTTTACCATAGCAAAAACACACGCAACAGATCACCGGCTATTATTAAACTTTGTTTGGCAATTACTATAATATCACATTTACAGAAAAAATACAATAAAAATATAGAATTTGTGCGTGCCCTGCCGGTACAAAGCTGTGAAGAAGAATACGGAATAAAAATAATTTATGGAAACGAAGTACATCTGAAGCACGTAAAAAGGCTTCGCGGAAAGCGAAACAATTATTCCAAGACAGATGCAACATTTATGCGGTTGAAAGAGGATGCTATGCTGATTTGTTTTTTTAAGGCAATACCGCACAAAGATAGTGCCGCAGATGCGCCGTCTATTTTTTCGTCAGAATGTGCAAAACGAGCGCAGTTAACCTGACGGTTATCAACTTATATTCCAATATAGAAAAATTCAGAGGCTGCAGCACTGCGTTTATTTTACGCTTGTGCGACAGCCCCTTTCAATTTCAATGCCTTTATTCGGTTTTTTCGCTGCTGTTTTCAGCAGAGGATGCTTTTTCACTTTCCTTTGAGGATGCTTCATCAGAAGTTACGATCGTTTCTATCTCCTTGTCCCCGCCTATCATCTTTATCTGGGGAAGAAGCTTATTTACATATTCCGCATCGACCGTACACTCGACCATCCCGTTAAGGGTGACAGCATATTCACCCTTGCCATTCTTATAAATGACCAGCTCATCTGAAAGCTTTTCCTTATCCTTCTGATAGCTGAATACAAAGGATGCCTGCTTTTCATAGCCGTCTACTGAATTGATATCCATGCTCTTGCGCGTCATTCCCGCAAGGTTTTTCAGGAAATTATCAAGGTTGATAAAATTGATGCGCTTTCCGTTTACGGTGGCGGTAGTGCTGACGATCTCCTCAAAGAGGTCGTTCAGCTTCTTTTCGTTCTTTATCGTAATGTCGGTATCCTCGCCGTCATACCATATCTTTATGCCTGTCATATAATCTATATTCGGCATGACGATCGCATTTGCAAGGAAATCCTTATATTCAAGACCGTACCACTTACTGATCTCGTCCTTATCCATCCTGAATATGAGCTTTTCTTCCTCGTTCATGACACAGCATTTTCCATCCTTGTCAGCCTTTGAGGCATACAGCGTGACTGTCGAGCCGTCCAATGCCTTGACATTGATTTTCAGATAAGGATCGTCAAGACCGTATTTCTTTTTTTCCTCAGCCGTGATATTTGCCGCAACGACCTCACTTCCGGACAAACCGTAAAGTGATTCTCCCGTTTTCTGGACAAATTCCTGAGCACAGATCTCATGGTTCGGCGAATGCATCTTGTATTTTGAATTCAGCGCAAGATCATCGCCTGAGTCAATTTTTATTGCCTTATCATAGGCTTTTCCGTCAAAGGAAAGCATGACGATCTCGTTTTTATCCTCATCATTTATCATTTCGCTGTATTCGGCAGAAATGGTCTTGTCGAACATCTGGAACTTCTTGACAAGGAACATATTCACGCTGGCAGCCTGGACAAGGTATACATTCTTGTCGTTGCCGCGGCGGCAGTACAGACCCTGATTATCCGGAGCCTCTCTGCCGATATATATTGTTTCCTCGGAATCATCGCTGAATACCGTCTTTACGGTCGATACGGGCTTATCAAGTCCGTATTCGGCATATTTGCTCCCCGATTTATCCACAAGCTTCAGCGCTGTAAGACAGCTGCACTGATATGAAAGCTGATCCGTCATATTCTTCGACAACTCTATGTTTTCATAATCCTGCATGGTATAATACATCTTTATTCCGAGAGATGAGGTTTCGGCATCCTCGCGCTTATTTTCTGAGCTTTCGGAGGCGGAGGATTCTTTTTTGCTGCTTTCGCTGCTTTCACTGCTTTCCTGACCGGAGACTTTATCCTTATAGCTGTAGCCGACAAGAACATAATCCCCGCCGCTGTTGCTTACGCTTATCTCCTCGGCATCGAGCGAGGTCTTGTCATAGAGCAGCAGATCGGCATTGTCACTGACCTTAGTATTGCCGCCGCCCTGCGGATCCGGAAGATTGAGCACAACAATAAGGCCTGCTGCAAGAACCAGTACCGCCAGAATAAGCAGTATTATCAATCTGATATTTTTCTTCATAACAGCCTCCGTTATCTTTTGCGCCTTACAAGGAACAAACAGAAGCCTGCCGAAAGGATCAGCACGGGCAATACGGCATAAAGTACGATACCCGTAATGTTCTTTGTCTGGGCATTAACAGATGAAAGATCATACTTTGTAATGACCTTGTCGTCAAGATATACTCCTGTATCCTGACGGCCGTTTATATCATTGAGGATATTGAGGATATATTTCTTGTTCGAGAACTGCTGATTGCTCAGAAGGGTTGTCCACATTTCTGTAGAGCCTGCAAAGATAAGTCTCGACAGACCATTGTCTCCGCCTGAATAGCCCTGAGCCATGACCGGAACATATCCTGTGATATAATCATCGGGGTTCCAGCTGTTGTCAGCAGAATACGGGCATACACCGGAGGCGGCGGAGTATTCAACCAGCGGGACGGCTATCTTTTCATTCGATATGCTTACCGCCCTTGACATTGATACGAGCACAGGATAATCCTTCTCCTGGTCGAAATTGTCAATATAAAGCTTGTTTTCAGCAAAGCCGGCGGCTATATTGCGGTACCCGTCGGATGTAGATGTCATTCTGGAGGTATTTGTCTCAAAAGCAAGACCGTCCTCATACTTCATTCCGTAATCGCTGAGGAGCTTTGTGATATTCGGGCATTTGACCTCGAATCGGTACGCTATAAATATAAGGCTCTTTCCGTATTTTTCGCCGTTTTTAAGGTAATTACGGAGCTTGTTCACAGCAGCCTCACTGTAATCCTGGGTCGGTGCAAAGGCTATTATCGTTTTCAGGTCTGAGGGGATATCATCCTTTTCTACAGATATCAGACGAAGCTTGTAATTATTTGAATCAAGGAATTTTTCAAGAACCGTATAGCTGTCCTCGGAATAATCGGTAATAATGCCGATGGAGGTCTCCTCCTTGGAGGTCACCTTTACTATTGCGGTATCTATAGCCGATTCAGCCTTTGAGGATGTGACATACTGATAATCGCCGTAATTTTCAAAATTGAAAAGATCGCTGGCCTTCAGTATATTGTACTTATCACCGCAGCTGATGATAATATCGGATACGCCAAGGGATTCCTCCTTATATTTATTCTGGAAATTGGGGTTCTGTATCAGATCGATATAATCCACCTTTACCTTGCCCGAGGAATATTTTGCAAACTGCTCTGCGATATTCGTTACCTGCTTGCAGTATGTATCATAGCTTTCGTATGTTGATTTATCGGACATGAAGGTTATATTTACGTCCTCCTTTACATTCTCGGCTATCTTTACGGAGGAGTCGTCTATGTTGTATACTCCGCCGGAGGTGATATCCGCTGTCAGCAAGGCATATTTATCCGTAAGAACAGAGGCGATGACATTTGCGATCACCGCTGCCGCAAGAACAAGGCATATCGTGCCCCATGAAATCAGACGGCGCTTTGCTTTGCGGGACATACCGGAGCTTTTTGAAGCTTCCTTTTCTTCTGTATTTGTCTTGTTGTTTTTCTCTGCCATTTCATTACCCCCTTAAGCCCATCTTCTTCTTTCCAGTACCCTGTCCGTAAGGAAAAGAAAGACAAGACATACGGACGCAAAATATATGATATCGCTCAGCGGGAAAAGACCGAGTGCGAAATGTCCGTATCTGGTCTGGAAGGAAAGCGAGGAAACAAAGTTTTTCAGGAAAGCGACAGGCATGGTAGATGCGACCGTATCAAGAAGGCTGATAAGAACATTTACAGCAAATGATACTATCGCGGCAACGATAACGCTCTCGGTCAGCGAGGAAACGAAGATACCCACTGCCGCAAGAGCCGCGCCCATCAGAACCATTCCGAAAACGTTGCCGATGATAACGCTCCAGTCGGGATAACCGATGAATGACAGCGCAACACCGTCAACAATGAATGAACAAAGACACAAAAGCAGCATAAGAAGAGCCGAAAGGAATTTTGCCGAAACTATCCCGGCAATACTGACGGGAGCCGTCAGCAGAGCCTGATCGGTCTTTTGCTTCTTATCCTCGGAAAAAAGCCTCATCGTTATGAGCGGGATCACAAAAAGCATGATGAAGAACATACTCTGGAATACCGAGGACATATCCGAGGTGCCTACATACAGGCACTGCACCCAGACAAATATGCCGCTGAAAAACATTACCGCCGCAAGCACAACATATGCTACCGGCGAAGTAAAATACGAAACGAATTCTCGTTTGAAAATTGCCGACATTTTAATCCTCCTCCTCTGTTTTCCCGGAAATGATATCGAGATAGGTATCCTCAAGGGATACTCCCACCGGCGACATCGAAAGGATACTGAAATCTGATCTTGCAATTGCGCGGAATATAAGCCTTCTTACATCCTTTTTGCAGTCTACCGTATATTCATAGCAGCCCTTTTCACATTCACCTTTATCCATGACATCGCTTACTCCGTCTATCCTTGAGAGAAGAGCCTTTACTGCGGTATTTTTTCCCTCAATAACAAGATTGAGCCTTTGTGTGGAATCGCCCGTGCGGGTCATTTCAGCCGTAAGTCCGCGTGCGGCTATGCGCCCGTGATTGATTATTATTATCTTGTCGCATACCGCCTGTACCTCGGACAGCACATGGGACGACAGGATTATCGTATGCTCCTTACCCAGCTCGCGTATAAGCTTTCTTATCTCGATTATCTGCTGAGGGTCAAGTCCTACGGTAGGCTCGTCCAGTATCAGCACCGGCGGATCTCCCAGCAGCGCCTGTGCAAGCCCCACCCTCTGGCGGTAGCCCTTTGACAGATGCTTTATTATCCTGTCCTGCACATCGGTTATTTTGACCATTTCGCATATTTTGAAAATATGCTCCTTCATCGGCAAACGAACCTTTTTCAGACGGAACATGAATTCCAGATATTTCTGCACCGTCATATCATTATACAGCGGCGGCACCTCCGGAAGATAGCCTATCTTTTTCTTTGCCCTTTCCGGCTCCTCCATGATATCGGTACCGTCTATCTCAACGGATCCCTCGTCGCTTGAAAGATATCCTGTGATAATATTCATCGTAGTGGATTTTCCGGCGCCGTTAGGCCCGAGAAAGCCGAGTATATCACCATCCTCAAGAGTAAAGCTGACATCATCGAGAGCCTTGTTCCTGACATAGCTTTTTGTCAGATTCCTGACCTTGATCATAATTTCACCTGCTTTGATTTTATTGAAATTTATGTTTTACAGATCTATTTCCAGTATCACCGGACAATGATCGCTGCCGGTAATATCCGAAAGGATATCCGCAGATATGATACTGTCGCGGAGCCTGTCTGAAACGATAAAATAATCAATGCGCCATCCCGCATTATTCTTTCTCGCATTGAAGCGGTATGACCACCAGCTGTATCTGCCTGTTTCATCGGGATGAAGGTAACGGAACGTATATGGTCGGTGATAAGACGGATGGAGATATCATCCTCTTCGTTCTCCTTATAGGTCTTGCGGGCCAGGTCGCCCACTCTCTCACGAAGTGCGCAGATGGTATCCACATCAAAAATGGAATCCACGAGTGTGATCATCCTGCCCTCATGGGAATGTTCCTCTATACCCATACCGTCATATATGACGCTGTCCGGAAGATGGGAGGTAAATACCGCCGTCCCCGAATATCCCTTTTTTTCAGCGCTGTTGAAATATTTGTGATATCCCTCCAGCGGAACCTCAGCCTGCCCTTCCTGCATTTTTGTTTCCTGTATGCACATGAAATCAGGGCGAAGCTCATTTACTGCTTTTATAAAGCCCTTCTGCATACAGGCGCGCAGGCCGTTTACATTCCATGAAACAAATTTCATTTTTCTTTTCCTTTCAGAATATTACAGTTTTCCCATATTATCATATGATACAATTTATTATAACAAATCATTCTGACATTAGCAAGAAAATTATAGTCTATAATTATTAAGTAATAATGAACGCTGATTGAAAATATTTCAAGCCTGATGTATAATATTATACAAACATTATCCGGGAGTTGAAGCTTCATGAAAAATATCATCCTTATCC
>CADCGS010000116.1 GCA_902801055.1 uncultured Ruminococcus sp.
CAGAACGCCGGCGCACCTGTCAATAAAGTAAAGACCGCGAGTAATAAATGTTCGGTTCGAGTGCAGAGCGGAACGAAGTGGAGCGACCGGCGCGAATTGCCCAGTGCGGGCACGCACCGCGAATTGACAGCGGCGGCACTCCGCCGCTCACTCCACACTCCTGACTCACTTAGTTCCGCATTAAGCGAAGCGCATCGCCGGAAAAGCGGCTGTATTGTATAAAAAAAGCTGTTACACTTCATCAGTGTAACAGCTCATTTGTTTAGAATTTTCTTTTGCTGTATCTGGAAATATCAGTTTCTGCTGTCTTTCTCTTTCTCTTCTTCAGTTTGATCACAAATACAACTGAAAGGAAGATCGTAAGAAGTACTACAGATCCGAGAATAACGCTTGTCTTTACAATATCACTGCTGCTCTGGTTCGTAAGAACGATCTCGCCCGGTGTGGGAACCTTGCTGTCTGCAAGATGTGCAAGAGCGTTATCCGAAACAGACGCTGTTTTGAGTATCAGCTCATCGCCGACCTTGGAGTTTTCACGCTGTGCCTCTGTCTGTACAAGCTCTCTTGTCTTGCTGTCGGCTATACCTGTAACATCAAGACCGTAATCACTCTGGAACTGCTTTACAGCCTCTTCAACCATCTTGTCAAATTTGCCGGAGATCTTTCCGTCATAATATTTGAGCATTGCCAGTCTGGACTGGAACTGGGCTACATCGTCACCGCTGAATCCGTAACGGAAATCATCATAATCAGGTGACTTCGGCGCATTATCGGAATAAAGAACTTCAAGCTGTTCTGCTGTCAGACCGTCTGATTCTTCCATGCCTGCTGTTCTCTGGAACAATTTTACTGCTTTGAGAACATCATTGGTGAAATCTTCACCGGCATCTGCTGCAAGATATCTCAGGTCAACAAGTCTTCTCTGCATCTTGAGTACATTTGCACCGCTCTGACCAATCAGTACGCTTCCGGCATTGGGGTTAGCCTTGATACCTCTGCTGTAAAGCTTCTTGAGCGTAGCCTCGTCTGCAATACCTGTTGCCTTGAGTCCGTTATCCTTCTGGAACTGTGCTACAGCGCTCTTTGTAAGCTCGCCGTAGTAGCCTGTGACATCATCATAGAAATATTTAAGCTCTGCAAGCTTTGTCTGCATTGTTGTGATGGAAAGATCGTCTCCGTCATCATACATATTAAGTTCAAGCTTTGTAAAGTTGCTCTTGGCTTTGCTGTCGTTGAGCTTCTTTACTGTCTTTTCATCAGCCATACCTGTAACTTCAAGACCGTTGTTGCTCTGGAATACCATGATCGCATCTACTGTGTCATTTCCGAAGTATCCGGATGCCTGCTCTGAAAGATAACCGAGAGCAATAAGTCTGTTCTGGATCTTTTTGACTGTATCCTTGCCCTGCTCATCCTCATCACCGTAGGAAGCGATTATCTTTACTTCCTCTTCCTCGGTCTTGCTTGATTCCTCGGGCTTGCTTGATTCCTCAGGCTTGCTTGATTCCTCGGGTTTGCCTGACTCCTCGGGCTTGCTGGATTCCTCGGGCTTGCTTGATTCCTCGGGCTTGCTTGATTCCTCAGCCTTGCTTGATTCCTCGGGCTTGCTCGATTCCTCGGGCTTGCCTGACTCTTCGGGCTTGCTGGATTCCTCAGCCTCGCTTGACTCTTCAGCCTCGCTTGATTCCTCGGGCTTGCTTGACTCCTCAGCCTTTACGGTGACCTTACAGGTTTTCTTGAAATCTCCGTCCTCGGAGCTGACCGTTATCGTTGCTGTACCGGCGCCTACAGGAGTTACAAAGCCCCAGTCTGTTACGCTTGCTACATCTGTATCAGAGCTTGACCATTTGATCTTTCTGTTTGCTGCATCCTCGGGAACTGCATAAGCATTAAGCTCATAACCATATTCGCCTTCCTTGAAGCTCAGCTCTGTTTTATCAAGAGTAACACCCGTTACTTTGACTATTTCCGGCTCCGGTTCGGATTCAGGCTCCTGCTCGGATTCTTCCTCGGATTCTTCCTCGGATTCCTGTTTCTCTTCATTATTATCTTCATTCTGTTCCGGTTCCGGCTCCGGCTGAGGTGCGGGAGCAGCTGAGCTGCTGGAATAATCCGTTGCCTCATATGAACCCGAAGGAGGCGCCATATTTGAAACACCTGCTCCGTCAAAGGAATATGTAACACCATCTATTGTTCTTGATGTGTTTGTGATGTACTCGCCGTTTTCATAGTAGAACGAATCCCCGTCGAAAAGTACCCAGCCGTTTGTCGGATAGGAAACTCCGGCAACTTTGAACCATTCTACCCAGCTTTTACTGTATACATTATGATATACAACACCTGAATACTCGTCTCTTGCGTCTACAGCCATACCTGAACCGATATATACTCCGACGTGACCCGGGGAATGAAGTCCCAGACCGTGGATATTCGGAACACCGTTGCTGACATAACCGCTGCTGTAAGAAGAACCGAGCATATCGACTCTGCTGCCGCCAACACAATTGTAGGTATATATAAGACCCGAGCAGTCAACCGCGCCGTATGAGGTTCCGCCCCATACATAACTCCAACCCTCGCGGTAAGCTTTGAGTGCGTGAGCTGAAAGCCCTACACCGGTGCTTGACTCGGCGGACGCTGTCAATGAAACTGAGATCATCATTGTGGAAAGTACACTGACTGACAGCGAGGCAGCAATGAGCTTTTTCATGACCTTACCCATAAAGTGAATTGTCTCCCTTCTTTTTGCTTGAGTTAATATCTTTTATCAATATTTACTAATATTTACAGATTTTTAACCTTTTATTCGATTTGCCGATTTAAATTATTTCAATCTTGTAACAAATCCTTATAGATAATAACATTTATTTCCGGAAAAATCAAGTCTTTTTCTGATATATCAAAAAAATGTTGTAATATTTAGCAATTTGCACAAAAGCTTTGGAAAACTTAGATTAACTTCTAAATTGTGAGGCGCTGATATTGTAAAAATTGAATTGCACGAAACCGGAATATATGATAATATAAATAAATGTAAGGAATGTTGCCGCGAAAGCCGTATATATATAATGTATAATAATTTCGCAGAGCATTCATCTATTTAAGCGAGGAGTGTTTCATGTGCAGAAGAAGCGTATTGCCGTTCTTTTCGGCGGAAAATCGTCAGAGCATGAGGTTTCGAGGGTCTCAGCCTCCTATGTTATCAGCCAGATCCCCCGTGACAAATACGAGGTGATCACCATAGGCATCAACAAAAAGGGGAAATGGTTCCTTTACAGCGGCCCCGCAGAAAACATTGCGGACGGCTCATGGGAAAACGACCCGGGCAACAAGCTTGCCTTTATAGCTCCGGCGCCGCGGGTAGGCGGTATGATCGTTCTTGACGGCGATAATTATAATATAGTAAAGCTTGACGCTGTATTCCCCGTGCTTCACGGCAAAAACGGCGAGGACGGCACCATCCAGGGCGTACTGGATCTTGCTGAGATACCCTATGTCGGCTGCGGCGTGCTTGCGAGCGCAGACTGCATGGACAAGATCGTTACAAATATCATATTTGAGCATGAAGGCATAGACCAGGCAAAATTCACATGGTTCTACACCTATGACTACAATAAGGATCCCGACAGATACCTTGACGAGGCAGAGAAAAAATTCGGCTATCCGATGTTCGTAAAGCCCGCAAATGCTGGCTCATCCGTCGGCATAAGCAAGGCGGCAAACAGAGAGCAGTTTATCGCAGCGGTAGAAAAGGCTGCTGCTGAGGACAGGCGCATACTTGTCGAAGAAAACATTATCGGCAAGGAGGTCGAATGTGCTGTTCTCGGAAATGATGAACCGTTCGCATCTGTACCGGGACAGATCGCTCCCGCAGCTGAATTCTATGATTACGATGCAAAATACAACAATGCCGATTCAAAGCTTTTCATTCCCGCACAGATAAGCGAGGAGCTTATGGAAAGAGTTCGTGAAACGGCAAAGAAGGCATATCGTGCGCTCGACTGCACAGGTCTTTCGAGAGTTGATTTCTTTGTCACTGACGACGGCAGGATACTCCTCAATGAGATCAATACCCTGCCCGGATTTACTTCGATCAGTATGTATCCCAAGCTTATGGCGGCGTGTGATATAAAGGGCAGCACACTTATCGAAAAACTGATCGAGCTTGCAATTGAGAGGGCTGGTAAAAATGTCTGAACAAGCGATAGGCGTATTTGATTCCGGTCTCGGCGGGCTTACCGCCGTAAAGGAGCTTATCAAAGTACTGCCCCAGGAAAATATAATATATTTCGGAGATACCGCTCGTGTACCCTACGGAAGCCGCAGCGAGGAAACGATCAGAAAATATGCCCGTCAGGATGCAAATTTTCTCCTGTCGAAAAATGTAAAGCTGATAATTGCCGCCTGCGGTACGGTCAGCTCTGTTGCAACGGAGCTCAAGGATACGCTCCCCGTTCCCTTTACGGGAGTTGTGATACCCACCGCCACTGCTGCGGTAAATGCAACGCGCAACGGCAAGGTGGGCATAATCGGCACATCAGCTACGGTAAAGAGCTGCTCATATAAAAAAGAGATACTCCGCCAGAACGACCGCATTACGGTATTCCAGCAGGATTGTCCGCTGTTTGTGAATTTTGTGGAAAACGGCTTTATTTCCGAGGATGATCCGCTCGTTCAGCTTATGGTCGAGCGTTATCTCAGCGATATGAAGAAAAACGGAGTAGATACGCTCATACTCGGCTGCACCCATTTCCCGATCATCGCAAAAGCGATATCGAACTATCTGGGCGGTCATGTGCGCCTGATAGATTCCGGAAAAGAAACAGCCCTTTATGCTGCCAATATGCTCAGCAGCCACAGCATACTCAACCAGAGCAATCAGCTCGGATCATGCTCATTTTTCGTCAGCGATACCGTAGACGGATTCATGCATACCGCAGAGATCTTCCTCGGCCGCAACGTAAGCGAAGAGGTCACTCACATCACTATCGAATAGTCAGGGATCATGAGTATTCTTAAAATACATCACTGTCGAAGCCGCGGCGGAGTGCCTCCGCTGTCAATTTGCGGTGCGTGCACCCCAAGGGTACTTCCTGCGGGCGCCCGCACTGGGCAATTCGCGCCGGCGTGCCGCCGGTGTCAATTCGCGGGGGTCGCTGCGCTACGCTCCGCTCTGCACTCATACCGAACATTCGTAACTCGCGGTCTTTACTTTATTGACAGGTGCGGCGGCGTGCCGGTGCGTCCCCGCACTGGGCAATTCGCGGGGGTCGCTGTGCTATGCTCCGCTCTGCACTCATACCGAACATTTGTAACTCGCGGTCT
>CADCGS010000117.1 GCA_902801055.1 uncultured Ruminococcus sp.
ATCGGCTCAGCGGGAGCCTACTATGTTCTGACAGATCAGGAATTCCGTCGATACGCAAGAATGGCACTGGTAAACGGACATATCAGCAGCGAGGATCATGCCCGGTTCACCAGCGCCATTAGCTCTGATAATTGACCGATCAATTATTCTTTGCCGGGGCGAGGATAGCCTTTATCGGATAGTTGTCAACGGTGAATTTATCCTTGCCCTTCAATTCAAACTCAGGGAGACTTTTGTTTGTTTTATATTCCTCACTGCACTGCTCAAATGCCTTTCCGGCAAGCTCATCTTTCCTGGAGGACATATCGCTCCATTTGCCGTCAATGCAGAAGTAGCTTTCTCCTTCATTTATAATGCCCTTTACAGTCATGCCTTCAAAAAATTCCGTGGAGTACGGGAACACCTCGGTATAAACCATATTTTCGTTCTCGTCCGCCGCACGCCTCATGGTAAGTACAACAGAATATCTGTCTCCCTTTTTAAGCTGCACCTCATCCTTCAGGTCGATCTTGTAATATCCCGCAAAAGTATGGCGGCTGATACCTGTTTCAAGAAGCTGACCGGAGGAGGGGGCATTGTTTTTTATATCCCTGTATATCTCATATTTTACCTCGGTTTTATCGGAGGCAGTCCTGTATGCGATCTGATAAAGGCTTTCGTCCTCATCAGCATCAAATACATTGGCTGTCTTTATTTCTTTGTCACTATCTGTATATCCGTACCATTTAGTCATCATCAGGTCGTATTGATCGAAATTGCGCTCCGTATGCTTTTCAGAGCTGACATTATCAAATTCAAAGCTGAACGGCGCCTGGATACTGTGGTCGTAATATGACAGATAGAAATAACCGTCATCAATATCATTTTTGCCGTTATCACGGGTGCCCCAGCTGTTTTTGATTATCAAAGCCCCGTTGCCCGGAGGGATACTGCCTTCAATTATCTTTCCATCGCTTTTTCTCCCGAATTTCTCCTTCGGATAATCATCATCATAGCCCACTACACTGACGGCGTGATTCGGGTTTTTATTTCCGGTATAATAAACTGCCATATTTTTATAATTCATTTCCGAGCGATTGGCATTAAGCGCTATTGTAACGCCGTGTCCTTTATAGATCTCCGATTTTATGGCATTAAGTCCCTCTTCATTAAATACATAATCGCCCTTTTCATCCTCACCGACAGTAGTCGGCAGCACAAGGCTGCTTCGGAGAAATGCATCCGTGGGGGGATTGCGGTATTGTGCATTGACAGGCAGTGTCCATTTGAAGGAGGAGCTGTCATCATAAGCATAGGGATATTCATTATTCACCTTTACGCTTTCATCAACGGGGCCAAAGCCTGAACCGTACAGAAGCGAATTCTGTACGAACGATCCGCCGATAATATATGATATTTCATCGGAGGCTGATTTTTCCGCTTCACCCGGGTCAAATCCTTCTCCTGTCTGAGAAGCCCGCACCCTGCCCTTTATTGTATCGTCCTTTGTTATCCCGTGAAAAATATACCAGGTATTGTATTTTTCGGAGAAATTGACTTTATCGTTTTTTCTCCTGCGGGCACACCCATATCATTAGCATAAAGATATGATATTTCTGCAGCTGACGCAAGACTGAAAGACCAGCAATCCCCGAATTCCTGAGCCTTTACGGGAGTGACATAATTTTTCCCGTTCAGATTTCTCATGTCTGCCTTAGAGGGCAGCTTTGATGCATCAATAACAGAAAAAGGCTCCGGCTCTGGTTCGGACTTTGATGATTCCTCATCCTTTGAGGTATCATCTTTTTTTCGGATGATCTGGATGATACTGATTTATCCTAAGCCTTGCTTTTTTCAGAAGATGGGCTGTCGGCAGGGGTGCATGATGCGGCAGAGCCGACCATCAATACGGTAATAAGCGCTGCAAATAGTCTTTTCATAAGAATATTCCTCCTTTATTCCGGATAGTCATTGGTATCAAGGCAATACGAATTGCCTTATTTTAATTTTCTCAGTTTTGCCGTATCGGCAATTACAATAAGGCGCATAGACCTTTTAAGCGGCATTTCCGGGTCAATAATAACATCGACCTTGTCGTTTTCGATTATTGAAACAATGTTTATTGAATATTTCTTTCTGAGGTTCAGCTCTATCAGGCTTTTGTTTTCCCATTCGGGTCTTACCTCAAGCTCTACCATTGAAACATCATTGGAAATTTCGAGAATATCAACAAATCCCGAGCTGACAAGGTTTTTCGCAAGCCTGATACCTGATTCCTGCTCCGGAAAAATGACCTTGTCTGCGCCGACCTTGCTGAGTATCTTGCAATTCATATCGCTTGAGCATTTCGATATGACCGTTTTTACACCCATTTCCTTGCACAGCATAGTTGCCATAACACTTGCTTCAAGGTCAGTAGCCATGGAAATGATAACAACGTCAAT
Source organism: uncultured Ruminococcus sp. (assembly GCA_902801055.1). GTDB lineage: Bacteria > Bacillota > Clostridia > Oscillospirales > Acutalibacteraceae > UBA1213. The sequence continues at coordinate 2,424 of CADCGS010000117.1, forward strand.
ATTTGATATCCCGAGCTGTCTGAGCACCTCCGGGTCGGTCACATCGGCGCATTTGCAGAACGGGATCTCTGCTGCGGCTTCGTTTACAATTTCCTCATCAATATCGACTGCGAGTACCTCAGCGCCGTTAGAGGCAAGTTCCTTTGCAACAGCCGTTCCATATCTTCCGAGACCGAAAACGGCGTAGCTTTTGCTTATCGCCATATTTTTTCCTCCTTGCATAAAATGCTTTTTATTAATTATGGGCAACACCGCTGGGAGACCGCCTATCGGATTAGCACCACATCTGCTGCGCCCGAAGGAAGTGCCCTTGGGGTACTTTTTTTCCGTCATTTCGCACAAAACTCGCTTGATAACCGACAGGTTAACGACGCTCGTTTTGCACATTCTGACGAAAAAATAGGCGGCGCATCTGCGGCACTATCTCCCGGCGGTATTGCCTATGATCACATCAGCCGATGCTTATTTTTTCTTCAGGATCCTTGATTATATTATGATTCTTTTTATTTGTATTGAATGCTATAAGCAGTGAGATCGGCCCCACTCTTCCCAGATACATTGTTACAATAATTATGATCTTGCCCGGGATATCAAGCGTCGGGGTAAGATCTCTGGTAAGACCGACCGTAGCAGTCGCGCTGACTGTTTCATAAGCTATATCAATAAGGTCGGCATTGGTTACGGCGGAGAGAAGAATAGTTGATATGAACATTATCATAAAGGAGACTGTTATAACAGCTACCGCCTTGCTTATTGCCTGTCTGGGTATTCTTCTTCTGAAAAGGGAAAAATCCTCTTTGCCCCTGATCTCTGCCAGAGCGGAAAAGACAAGTACAGCCATTGTTACGGTTTTTACGCCGCCGGCCGTTCCGACCGGTGAGCCGCCTATAAACATAAGGAAAAGCGCAAATAAAGCCGATGTATTTGTCAGATCCCCCTGGGGTACAGATGCAAAGCCCGCCGTTCTTGTTGTCATGGACTGGAAGAAAGACACCTGTATTTTGTCAGGAAGGGACATATTCCCGATAGTGAGCGGATTATTATATTCAAAAATGAAAAAACCTGCGGCGCCTGCAACGAGCAATACTGCTGTAGCTGTAAGGGCGATCTTACTGTGAAGCGACATAGCCGCAAAGCTTCTGAATTTCTTTTTTCGGAAATTTCGTACAGCTGCGACCATATCCCACCAGACCACATAACCGATACCGCCGGAAATGACCATGAGACTTGTAGTCAGGTTCACGACAGGATCGACCGCATATGGACAAAGGCTGTTTTCTGAAATTATATCCATTCCGGCATTACAGAAAGCGGAAATTGCATTAAAAACGGAATACCATATGCCCTTCCATCCGAATTCAGGAACAAAAACGGTCATATAGAGCAAAGCCCCGATACCCTCCATCAGGAACGTACCTTTGAATACTTTTTTCAGGAATCTGACAATACCGGAAAGTGAATTAAGGTTAAAAGCGTCCTGCATAAGTATTCTGTCTTTCAGACCGAATTTCCGGTTAAAGCTGATAAGTATTCCGGAAAGGATAGTAACTATTCCGAGACCGCCTATTTGTATCATAACAAGGATCACTATCTGTCCGAAGACGCTCCAGGTAGAATATGTAGGCAAGGTAACCAGACCTGTTACGCATATAGAAGTTGTTGCAGTAAAAAGGGCGTCGATATATGGTACAGCTTTGCCGTCGACGGTGCTCACGGGAAGCGAGAGCAAAATACTTCCGATAAATATACCCAGCAGAAAGCTTATCATTATCATATGTGTAGTCGAAAAATTCAGTTTCAGCTTTCTCAATTTCATCCTCCTGTCATAAGATATTTTTTTTATTATACCATCAATTACAATAATATTCAATAACCACCTACCTGTGTGCGTTGCCCCAGGTCTCGCCTGCCGGCTCGGTCGGCGCTTCTCAGCCTTCGGCTGAGAGGTGTCCACTGGACACCCGCGCCCCCACCAAAGGCTCCGCCTTTGGAATCCGCCAGGGAGCAAGCTCCCTGGACCCAAGCTTTGTAACCCGCGATCTAAACTTATTGTATACGCTCCTTCCGTCTGCCTGCGCCGGCGTACATCACCTGTCAATAAAGTAAAGACCGCGAGTAATAAATGTTCGGTTCGAGTGCAGAGCGGAGCGACCGGCGCGAATTGACTGCGGAGGCACTCCGCCCGCAAGGCAGAAACGGAACACGCCGGAGTGCCTGAAATGATAGTTACGCATGGGATATACTTACAATACATCACTGTCAAAGCCGCACCTGCTAATTAAGTATAGACCGCGACCGGCGTGCCGCCGGTGTCAGTTCGCGGTGCGTGCCCGCACTGGGCAATTCGCGCCGGCGTGCCGCTCACTCTGCACCCGTAAGGAAGCTTTGTAAGCCGCGGTCTGAGCTAAAGTCGCGGGGAACATAACGGCAAGTTTAGGTCAAGCCTTTTTAAGGCAACACCGCACAAAGCGGGATAAGAAAAATTTTTTTCAGACTATTGACAAATGCAAAATTATCGTATATAATAATATAGCATCAGATAAGCGAGTGTGCTGGAATAGGCAGACAGGCACGTTTGAGGGGCGTGTGTTTCACGACGTATGGGTTCAAGTCCCATCACTCGCACCAAAGCAAAAATCCTGTCGCTCAGGCGATGGGATTTTTTTAATGCAATACCGCACAAAAAACAGTGCCGCTGATGCGGTGCTGAGCCGTTACAGGGGCTATATGCTGTGTTGCATCAGCAATACAGCGCAGAAATAATGCGGATGCGGTGATGAGCCGTAAAGCGTTCTCCCGGCTGTGTTGCCTGAAGTGAAGATAAAGCGATTGAATTTATTTCAGTCGCTTTTTATTTTATCGTATACAGGAAGGAGAAAAGAATGAAGGCAAATTTCCATACACATACATTCCGATGTCTCCATGCTTACGGAAATGAACAGGATTATATCCTGGAAGCGATCGAAAAGGGGCTTGAGGTCATAGGATTTTCAGATCATGCGCCCTTTCCTGATATTGATTATGGGCTGAGAATGAAATTCGACGACCTTCCTGAGCATCTCGCTGAGGTCGATAAAATGAAAAAGAAATACAGCGGCAGGATAAAAATATACAAGGGACTTGAAATCGAATATCATCCGCAGTATATTGATTACTACAGGTCTTTGCTCTCTGATTCCGGGCTGGATTATCTGCTTCTGGGAGAGCATATGTATACCTGCGAAGGCAGACTGAAAAATATCTTCTTTGCGGAAAGCACCGATGATTATGTAGAATATGCGGAAAATATCGCACAGGCAGCCTCTACAGGCTTATTCAGCTGTATAGCTCATCCTGATATAATGATGCTCAACGATTTCGCATGGGACGAAAACTGCGATAAAGCCCGCGATATCATCCTTGACGCTGCACAGGAATATGATGTAATACTCGAATATAATGCCAACGGGTTCCGCCGCGGTCTGCATAAATATTCCGACGGGGTGCGTTTCCCCTACCCCGACGAGCGCTTCTGGAAAAGCGTAAGCGAGAGAGGGCTTAAAACGATCATCGGCTCGGATTGTCATATTCCCGGACAGGTCTGCGACAAAGCCGTAGAATTATCAGAAAAGGAAGCTAAAAAGCTCGGACTTAATTTAACAGAAAGTATGATCAGGTGATGAAAATGAAAAAAAGATATGTCAGCTTATTACTCTCGGCGATCCTTATCTTCTCCGCATCAGCTGCAGCCTGCGGCAGCGGGAATGAAAACGAAGCCTCATCACAGAGCAGCAATTCCGCATCGGAAAAAACCTCCTCGGACAATAAGGAGGAACAAAGCAGCAAAACAGACGAAAGCTCCGCAAAAGAAGAAAGCACAGAATCCTCAGAAAATGATCCCGATGATATCCCGGAATCATGGAAGGACGACGGCATCTTTTCCGCAAATTACAAACGCGCATATAAAATAGTAAAGGAAATGTCTGTCGAGGAAAAAACCGGTCAGATGATACTTGCCTGCTGTCCTGCGATCGACGGCAGTATAGAGGCAAAAAACTATCATCTCGGCGGATATGTCCTGTTCGGCAGGGATTTTGACGAAAGCATGAGCAAGGACGAGATCATAACAAATAACCGCTCATATTATGAATCTCAGAAAATACCCATGATAATCGCCGTGGACGAGGAGGGCGGAACTGTAAGCCGCCTTAGCTGGAACCCGGAGCTTACCGACCATAAATTCCGTTCTCCGAGGGAATTGTTCGAGAGCGGCGGGATAGATGCTATCATTGAGGAGACCAAGGAAAAAAATACCCTGATGAAAAGCCTGTATATCAATACAAATCTTGCACCGGTATGCGATATCTGCAAATCGGAAAATGAATTCATGTATGACCGTTCTCTCGGACAGGACGCTGATATCACAGCTGATTTTGTGGAAAGGTTTACCCTGGTCAGTCAGGAAAACGGCATTTCCGTTACGCTGAAGCATTTCCCCGGATACGGAAATAATCTCGATACACATACGGGCGTCGCTGTCGATGACAGAAATTACGAGACCTTTGCCAAGAATGATCTGATACCCTTCCAGGCTGGCATAGACGCCGGAGCGCATATGGTACTTGTAAGCCATAATATTATCAACTGCATGGATGCAGATCATCCTGCTTCCCTTTCACTCACGGTACATGAGATACTCCGCAACGATCTCGGCTTTACCGGTATAATTGTAACGGATAACCTTGAAATGGACGCAATAAGCAAATACTTTACGGATTATTCCCCGTCGGTAGCCGCTGTTCTTGCCGGAAATGATATGCTTTGTGTTTCCGATTATACACAGACATATAATGATATCCTCGAAGCAATAAGCAACGGAACCATTGACATAGATCTTGTGGATCATGCCGCCACAAGAATAATTGCATGGAAAATGTCAAAGGGACTTCTCTGATGAAAAAAACGGGCACCGGTCAGAAGATCGGTGTCCGTAGTTTTTTTATGCAATTATTTCTCAGCGCCGTACTGCTCATAATATGCGTCGATCGCTGCCTTGAGCTTATCGTCAATTATGACCTTACCCTTATACTCTTTATTATAGAGATGCTCAACGATCTCTGCCATTGTAACAATAGCTGTCGTTTTAAGACCGTATTTTTCTTCGATCTCCTTCAGCGCACTCTTTGTACCCTGACCGCGCTCCATTCTGTCAACGGAAACTACAAGACCTACGGGAGTGATATCCCCCTGAGCCTTGATGATCGGAAGAGTTTCCTCGATGGAGGTCCCGGCAGTAGTAACGTCCTCGATGATAACGACCCTGTCTCCGTCATTTATCGGACTTCCGAGAAGTATGCCCTTATCACCGTGATCCTTTATTTCCTTACGGTTTGAGCAGTAGCGGATATCGGTATCATATTTTTCGCTTATTGCTATAGCTGCGGCGACTGAAAGCGGGATACCCTTATATGCCGGACCGAAAAGAACATCAAAGTCAAGACCGAAATTCTCCTTGATAGCCTGAGCATAATAACCGCCGAGTCTGCGCAGCTGGGCGCCTGTCCTGTAAAAGCCTGTATTTACGAAGAACGGTGTTTTTCTGCCGCTTTTAGTTACGAAATCTCCGAATTTCAGCACCTGACAGTCAACCATAAATTCAATAAATTCCTTTTTATAAGCTTCCATTTCTTTTACCTCCAGATTGTTTGATGATATTATAATACCATATATCTGAAATTAAATCAATTACCGCAGACGATTTATAAAAAACAAATTTACTGATGCCGTATCCTTCGCAATTACTGCTCGCCGAGCCAGTAGCCTCTTCCCTTTACTGTGCTTTTCGGGGCGGTATCGGTCGCCATACAGGATCTGTCGTTATGCTCCAGATACAGCCTTATCCCCATACCATTTTCACACAGCCTGCTGCTGATAAGAAGATAATGCTCCGAGCCATTATAGGAATTGCTCCCTCCGTTATAATCATTATCAGGTATGATATGAGCATCCCATTCCCCGGATGAATCAAGATAACTCAGATTTGTGCAAAGCTCTGTTGTTCCTTCGCAGTCGCTCGTTATCTCAGCCATAACATCTATGAGATTTGTCCCTTCGGGAACCTTTATTGAAAAAATATATTTCCCGTCATCGGAAATATAACGGTTGGTGCAGTCTATAACAGAATGATCCTCCGTATAGGTCACAGATTCGTCCGTTTTCACCGGTATTTCCTTCCGGGAACCTTTGAAAACCTCATTCCGTATTGCTTCGGCTGTCTCTTCAATATCTCCAAGCTCTGCAATAACCGTCTCTTCATCAATCCCTGCTTCGAGCCTGTCGTCGATAAGCTCTGAATAATCCTCCAGATAGTCATTCCTGTCCGTTTCTGATAATCCGTTCAGCTTTTCTGAAAGCTTAAATAAATATTCTTCTTTACGCATTTGTTTTTACCTCCCTGATTTGCACATACCGCCGCCTCAGTTCCGCAGGACGCTGATACCGTCACCGGCTTTTCACCCTGTCACAACGTCTCCCGGCGGTGTTGATTAAGATCTCATACCGATCTCCTTGTTTACAAAATCATAAATCGTCATGATCTCCTTCCAATCATCGAGAAATTTTTCAACCTTATCTATCCCCGCCTGTGTTATATGGTAATATTTGCGCGTCCTGCCGTTATACTCCACAGGTCTTACCTCGAGAAGTCCCGATTCGCCAAGCCTTCTCAGGATAGGATAAAGCGTCGATTCGGAGATCCGGATATATGGCCGTATAGTCTCGATTATTCTGTAACCGTAGGAATCCTCATTAAGGATCGCTGCCAGTATACATATTTCGAGCAGACCCTTTTTCAACTGGATTTCCAATTTACTGCCCCCTTTTCACAATATACTATACTATACACAGTAACATCTGTCAATACTTCTGCAAAAAAATATACCGACCGCTCTGCTCAGCTTTGTATCACTGCGATCCGGTGCAGTATCTGCCCGACAATGGAATATTCCCACAAGCAGACAACACCACCCGATGATCAGGTGGTGTTGTCTGTAATTATATTTTACATGAATCCGTGAAACTCAAAAATTAAATCAGTTCAAAAGTCAGCTTGCAAGCCAAAAACAAAGCAAAAAGCTCACATTCTAAATGCACCCAAAAGGTGCATGAAAACTGGAAAACCCCTGCAT
>CADCGS010000118.1 GCA_902801055.1 uncultured Ruminococcus sp.
CAAAACACGCACGTCAGCTTTTTCTTTCTATCAGCAGAAGCAATGCCTGGGCGAATACCTTTTTGGGACTGGTGCAGCGCTTTGTTGCTTGCTGAGTTTTACGGATTCAGGAGATAGTTAAAAATATGGTCGAAAATCTTTGATAATTTATTTTTGTTCATAGTATTATAAAAAATATATAATATAATATATTGTCTTTTGAATTACAATGAAAAACAAACGGAGGTCAGACAAAATGAAAAAGAAGATAGCAATACTCTTACTGGCATCAATGGTGATGTCATTCTCTGCCTGCAATAAGCAGGATGAAAGCAAATCCGAAAAATCAGATTCAAAACAGACAACAGCTTCGTCCGAAACGTCACAGGACAGGGAAACAGTTTATCAGGTTGCAATGCTCCAGTCGCTTACTCAGGGCTACTATGACGGCATTATCAAGGTCAGCGAACTTAAACAGCACGGCGATACTGGTATAGGAACCTTTGAGGGCGTCAACGGTGAAATGATCGTCATTGACGGAAAGGTATACCAGGCGCTCGGCGACGGTACTGTAAAGGAAGCCGATGATAATGAAACAGTCCCCTTCTCAAATGTCAGCTTCTTTGACAGCGATATATCTGTCGATCTTAAGGACATAAAGGATATGGCTTCATTCAAGGCTGAGCTTGACAAGACCGTAAAAGAAAAGGCCAAAAATATGTTCTATCTCGTAAAGGTCAGCGGTACATTTGACAAGATGTTTGTCCGCAGCGAGATCAAGCAGGAAAAGCCCTACAAGAGCCTCGATAAGGCTCTTGAAACAGACCAGCGCGAATTCAATTATGATAATATAACCGGTACAGTAGTCGGTCTTTACTGCCCCGATTACATGGGCGGACTGAATACAGCAGGCTGGCATTTCCATTTCATTTCCGATGACAGAACAAAGGGCGGCCATATGCTTGACCTTTCGTTTGGCAGTGCAAAGGCAGAGCTTGATATGACACCCGGCTTTAATATGGAGCTTTCGGATAATTCCGATTTCCAGAGCATGGAGCTTGCCAAGAATGTTGATGAGGCTATCAATAAGGTAGAAAACTCAGATAAATCCGGCAAACAGGATGCTTCACTTTCACTTTGGAAGGATTCTGCTCCGCTCAAGACTCAGCTCACCGAATATATGAAGGAGATCACCGACGAAAAATCCGATTCCTTCATTCCTGTTGAGAACCGTATAGCTGTATTTGATATGGACGGTACACTTTGCTGCGAGACCGATCCGGGCTATTTTGACCACAAGCTCCTTTATCACCGCGTAATGGAGGATCCTGATTATAAGGATAAGGCAAGCGCCGAGGAAAAGGAAACAGCAAAGATAATCGAGGAATACTTCAAGACCGGCGAATACCCGAAGGGACTTGATGTAAAGCACGGCAAAGCAGTTGCAACCGCCTTCAAGGGCATGACACCCGATGAATTTGACGCCTATGTCAAGGCTTACAGAGATCAGCCGATGGAAAGCTATACGGGTATGACAAACGGTCAGGCATTCTACAAGCCGATGCTCGAGGTCATAGATTTCCTCCAGGCAAACGACTTCAAGGTCTATATCGTCAGCGGTACAGACAGACTTATCACAAGAGGTCTTGCTGACGGCATCGTAAATATCCCGGTCAGCCAGATGATCGGTTCGGATGAATCCCTTGTTGCTACGGGTCAGGGCGATGCAGACGGACTTGATTATACCTTTACTCATGAGGATAAGCTTGTCACCGGCGGAGATTTCCTTATCAAGAACCTTAAAATGAACAAGGTTACCGTTATCGAGCAGGAGATCGGTATTCAGCCTGTTCTGGCATTCGGCAACAGCTCCGGAGACGGCGCTATGGCTAACTTTACTACTACAAACAATAAGTACAAGAGTGCCGCATTCATGCTCTGCTGCGACGATACCGACAGAGAGAACGGCAATGTTGAAAAGGCTGAAAAAATGCGTAAGAGCTGTGAGGAGAACGGCTGGACAGCTGTTTCCATGAAGGACGACTGGACAACCATCTATGGCGATGGTGTGACCTATAACGGCAAGACAGAGTAATGAACCTGTCATAAAATTGAATAGAATAAGCCGCTTGCTGTTCCCGAAGGAATAACAAGCGGCTTTTTGCGTTTATTGTTCTGTTTGTGGTATACAGTAAAATTGTGGTAAAAGCTATTCCATTTATTCTGAAATACACTATTAGTGCCGTCGTCAGAATTTGCAGAACGAGCGCAGTTGACCTGTCGGTTATCAGGCAGTCTTTGCGCGATGATGCCTTTAGGCAATACCGCACAAAGATAGTACCGCTATGCGCCGCCAATCTCGAATCTTCCGGATACATAAAACAACAGACCTGCTTGTTATAATAAAAAACAGATGTTTTTTCTCTCATAGTCAAACTGATGTCGGGAGGGGTCAATAAATAAATGCAGGAGGCCGCCCATTATCTGAGCAGCCTCCTGTTTTATTATTGTGTATCAGATTTTTATTCAGCATCTGTTACTTCAACAGTAAAGGTTTTGCTGTCGGTTATTCCGTCAGAATCTTTTACTACAGACATAACGTCATAGCTTGTTGCTTTCTTCGGTCTGAAAGCTGCGCTCTTGGTGGTGAACTCGGGAACCATTTCGATCCAGTCCGTATTCTTGCTCTTCTTGTAATAGAATGCGTACTGATATCCCTTAACGCCGCCGCTTGCTGCGCCCTTGAGGACTATCTTTTCGCCGACCTTGACGGTCTCTGCGTTTACTGTGGTCTTGTTTACGACAGGCTTCTTTACTTCGATGGTAAAGGTCTTGGATTTGATCCTGCCGATGCTGTCCTTGACGTTGATCATCACTTCATACGTTACAGCCTTGCCAAGTGTGAAGCTGCCTGTGCTTGCTGTGCCGTATTTCTTGCCGATCTTCGTCCAGCTTTCGGCGGTCGATTTCTTGTAAAGGAGTGCATAGGTGTAACCGGGTACGCCGCCCTCGGCAACTGCATAGAGGTTTACGGGTTCGCCGACTGTTGCTGTGGTCTCGATATAGGATTCATTCTTGAGAACGTCATCAAAATAGTTATCCTTATAGCTGTTGCCGCAGCGTGAGCAGGTGTGGAGCTGATAACCCTGTTTGCCGCCTTTGGGCTGAACGATAGTTTCAACATACTCATGCGGAGTTTTTTCGGTAACGGTATCATTGATATCAACAATACCGTCATTGTTCAGGTCTGCAAGAGGTGTGCCCTGATCGTCGGAATAGAATTTTCCGAAATAAGCATATATTACTATGATTTTGAATTGTAATAATACACAGATTTCATCTATATTTTACCGCTATTATAGCCATTTTTCAAAAGGGGGTACCAGAATGGAAACTTTTTTCGTTGTTTCGCAGATTTTTTCTATTGTCGTTTGTGCATAGTGCCATAAAGGAATAAAGCAGCCCCGCAAATCAGTCATGCGGCGCTGCCTTTTGAGTTATTATCATGTATGTTTATTCACCGGCTTGATCTGGTATAGTAACCCCGACCGACGTTCCGCCGCCCTCGCTTTGAGAAGACAGCCGCCAGATATTTTTCAGGCAATACCAAACAAAGATAATGCCTCTACTCTATCAATTCAGATTTTTCTTTATGGTAAGAATATTCTTTCCATCCTTGTATTCATAGTTTATGTCATCCATGCTGTTTTTGACCATAAAGATGCCCAGACCGCCTTTTTTACGCTCATCGACGGAAAGCGTGGTATCCGGATCGGGCTTTGCAAGAGGATCATACTGCTCGCCGTTGTCCATAAAGGTGATCTCAACAGAAAGCGGATCCTCATGTACGGATACCTGAACAACGGCGACACCGATCTCCTCACCATAAGCATAGCTGGCAATGTTGACGAACAGCTCCTCTACGGCAACGTCGATAGCAATCTGTGCCGGCATCGAACAGCCCGCCTCTTCCAACTGCTCATCTATGAACATCTGTACCTCAAAAAGATTATTTACATCAGCTTCAACGACAAGTTCCTTCATCATTGTTCCTCCGTTCCGGTACTATCCTGAGTACCGTAGTATTTCAGCCCGAGCATCGTCAGGTCGTCAAACTGAGGCGCTTCTTTTACAAAAGCATCTACAGCAGCGCGGACACCGGCCAGCACCTCTTTCTGTGAAACGCCCCCGGGAATCGCATTGAGAGCATGGATATTGGATTTCCCGCCTTACGGTCTGTCGTCATATAAAGATAGTAGGGTTCTTCGGCACTGACGGGCTTGCTGGATATGAAATTGTCAATATCACTTGACACAATTATCTCGAACAAAATGAGCTGTTCATAGATTCCGAACCAGAGGCAAAAGCAGCCACCGCCGCAGGCGGCTTGCCCTTGGCAGGTTCTGAAAGAAATGCTACAATGGACTGCCGGACGGTGAACCATCCGAGCTGTTCCGATTTCTGCTTTTTCTGCTTTACGGGTTCCTTTTCCTTGACGGGTTCCTTTTCCTTGGACTTTTTGCCAACGGTAAGGAGCAGTACGGGTATGTAAGTCGTAATCGGCAGCAGAATGCCGACGTATTGATATTGCGACTGAACAAGCAGGTTATAGGTCGCGTGATATATGATCGCGGAGCTGAGCAGCGCGAAAGTGCCGCAGTAGAACAGCTTGCGGCGTTTTTTGACATAGGATACGCCCCAGCCTACCATTACGGTGCAGATACCATGGACAAGACCCGATCCGAATCCGTGAACCAGCGCCCAGAAGATAGTTACGTTTTCCACGTTCTGAGTCAGGATAACGACGTTTTCAAGAAGAGCGAAGCCGACGCCGACAGCGAAGGAGTTCGCGATCAGCGTCGGACGGTCGTCCGTTATCACTATGGCAAAATAGAGGATTTTTTGTCCTCCTGATTTTTTTAATTTATGGTAAGCTGACTTTTGCAGCTGCCGATTTATGACTCTGCCGTTTTTCTGTGGGTATTGTTATCCTGACCGACGTACCGCCGCTCTCGCACGGCGTGATCTCCAATTTGCCCTTGCACATCATTTCGAGCCTTTGTCTGATATTATTCAGAGCGATATGCGGCTCGTTGTCATTGACCGGACTGAATCCGAGACCGTCGTTCTCTACAATGATCTCGACCGACGTTTCCGTCAGCTTTGTGATGACGGAAATATGGAACAGATTGCTGCTTGATCTCATACCAGCCTTCGTTATCAACTGATGCCAAAGCCTCTTCCGGAGTCTTTCCGAATATTTCCATCTCCATGGAGAAATCGCGGTTTACCATTT
>CADCGS010000119.1 GCA_902801055.1 uncultured Ruminococcus sp.
CAGCCGTCAGGGGTGGAGATCACGGGAAGGATAAAAAAAGGAGAATGACAATGAAAGCAATCATAAGACCGGTATGCGCGGGGTGCGGATACCAATATGACCCGAGGAAGAAAATCAGGGTGTTTGATTTCGTGTGTGATGACGGGGATTATATTGCGTGCGAAAAATGCCTTGAAAAGGTCGGGATGCTGAAAGACCGGGGGCGCGAGGATGAGATCGGAGCGCTGATAAAAACGTTCAAGGCGGTGTGAGCTATGACAGACGAAAAGAAAAAGCCCGCTCTGCGGTACTGCCGTTACTGCGCGGGTGAGGCTGTGCTTTATACGAGAGACGGACGGAATTTTGAGGGTATGCCGGGATATATCGCAACTGTGCGGTGTCAGAGATGCCTTGTGTCGATAACGGCGTTCAGCAGCAGCCGTAAAGCTGCGGAGATAATCGTCCGCGACAGGTGGAACGGGAAGAGCGCCGCCGTGGGGGCGGAGTGAATGAATAATGCCCCCTCCGCCAGCCTGCGGCTGACACCTCCCCTAAAGGGGAGGCTATTACTGGGGTCACGAGAGTTCTGAGGGGAATATATACCCCTCCGTCAGCCTGCTGCTGACACCTCCCCTAAAGGGGAGGCTATTACTGGGTCACGGGAGATCTGAGGAGAATATATACCCCTCCGTCAGCCTGCGGCTGACACCTCCCCTAAAGGGGAGGCTATTACTGGGGTCACGGGAGATCTGCCGGAGAGAAAGAAAAGCCTCCCCTTTAGGGGAGGGGGACCGCTCGCCGAAGGCGAGTGGTGGAGAGGTTAAAACAGGAGGAATAAAAAAATGAAATTCAAAGGACTGGACATTATTTTGTACTGCATGGGTATTGCCGCGTGTGCTGTGAAAGAGAATGAATGACAGAGCTACAAGGCACGCGCAGGACGTTATTTCCGGCAGGATACAGAGCGGAAACCTGCACCGGCTTGCGTGCAGGAGACACCTGCGCGATCTGGAAAGACAGGGGACTCCTGAATTCCCGTATGTGTGGGATGAGAAAAAGAGCGAGCAGATACTCTCTTTCGCCGAAATGCTCACTATCGCAGAGGGATACAGTCCGAAGGCGGTGCGGCTGTATGATAATCAGTGCTTTGATCTCGGCGTGCCAGTGGGCTGGATAAAGCAGAGCAACGGGAAAAGGAGATTCCGCAGGAGCTACGAAAGCATGGGGCGCCAGAACGGAAAGTCATTCAAAAACGGTATCAGGGGGACGTATATCTCTCTTGCCGGCGGGTATGAATACGGCAAGCTGTTTACGGCGGCGACCAAGAAAAGACAGGCAAAGATCGCATGGGACGAGATGATGAAATTCATCCGTTCCGATCAGGAGCTTGCAGAACTGTATAAGATACAGGAATACAAATCGCTCATAACCTGTCTGGAAACGAATTGTACCATTGAAGCGCTGAGCAAGGAGGGCGGTCTGGACGACGGCTTCCGCTCTATCTTCTGTTCGGTCGATGAGATACACCAGATGAAGGACAACAGCGTATATAAGGCGCTGTACAACGGCACAAGGGCGCTGCCTGAAACGCTTATATCCATGATAACGACAAGAGGCAAGGATCTGACGACCTTTTGCTTCGAGATAGATAAATTATGTCAGTCGATCCTCTACGGAGCAACAGCTCTGGAGGATTTTTTTGTTGATATTTATTCGATAGACAAAGAGGATCAGCCGTTTGACAGTGGGATATGGTACAAGGCTAATCCCGTGCTGCTTCATCCCGAAAATCCGAATCTTGCGGAGAATATGAGGACGTTTGCGTCCGACGCGGAAACGGCTCGGGTCATGGGCGGCAGCGAGCTTGCCGATTTTATGGTGAAATCGCTGAACGTCTGGTACAGAAACAGCGACAACGAGTTTGTAAATGCCGCAAAATGGCAGGAATGTGCCTGCGACAGTACTCTTGCCGATCACAAGGGCGCGACCGTCAATATAGGGCTTGACCTGTCGAGCGGCGGAGACCTGACCTCGTGGTTTGTCGAGATACCGACAAGGGACGGATATTTCGTTGACAGTCACAGCTATATGCCGAGGGGGCGGTTCGACGAACATATCAGGACAGATACTGCGCCATATGACACATGGGAAAAGGCGGGGCTTATCACCGTAACGGGAGGAATGACGGATTTCAAGAACGATTACGGATTCATTATCCGCGATCTTGCTGAGATGATTAAAAAATACGATTTCAGGGTAAATGCGATAGGCTATGACCCGCATAACGCCGACGGTATCCTCGGAGAGCTTGAAAAGCTGGGAGCGCCGCTCGTTCAGGTAGTGCAGAGCGCGAGAAACCTTAATGACGCGACCTGCGATATACAGTATCTTGTCAAATCGGGACGGTATCATTACAACCGGCACAATGAGCTATTAGCATATTCATTTATGAATGCCGTCACTGTTGCGAATAGCTTCGGCGAGATCAAGATAGACAAGATGCCGGGCAAGAGGAACAGCCGTATCGACCCCGTTGACGCCGGGATAGACGCGCATTATATCTCCGTCCGCGGAGGGATAAAGCGGCTTGATACGGAAAGCCTGCTGCAGCAGTACCTGAAAATAATGCGAAAGGGATGAGAACAATAGGGATCTTGGATTTTTGGAAAAAGAGAAAGCAGAAAAGTGCGGATTTCCCGAAGGTCGCGTTCCGTGACCTTATGGATTTTCTGAATATCGACCCTACAAGTGACAGGCTGAGCGAGGCAACTTATCTCACTTGTCTTAAAGTGCTTGGAGAGGGTCTGGCGAAGCTGCCGCTTGCTTTGCAGATGGTGACGGAAAACGGCGGCGTAAAGGATATGACGGGGCTTGCGCTGTGGAGGACGGTCAAGGTCAGACCGAACAAGTATATGAGCCCGACGGTGTTCTGGACGTCAGTCGAGAATAACCGTAACCATTTCGGCAACTCCTATGTGTGGATAGACAGGGAAAGGAACGGCAGTATAGAGCTTTGGGTGCTGCCGGGCAACTGCGTGAAGATAGAGCTTGACAGCCTGCGCGATCTGTCGGACATGAAGGATATCACATACATTTACACAAGCCCGAACAGCGGGGAGCAGTTCCGCATAGCGAGCATGGATATCCTTCATTTCAGGAACAGCGTTATATTTGACGGGCTTGTGGGAATGTCGGTGCGCGAGAAGCTCAGGGCGAGCTTTGACGGAGCTATGATGAGTCAGGAGATGCTCAACGAGCTGTACAGGAATCACTTCGTACCGAAAGCGGCGATCCAGTTCGACGTCAGCAGCTTTGTCGAGAAGGACCTTGAAACGCAGTATCTTAAATCATTGCAGGATTATGCCGACGGCAAGTCTGAATCGGGTTCGTCATTCATACCGCTGCTGCCGGGGACGAATATCGTTCCGCTGAACATAAAGCTGACGGACGGACAGTTCCTGGAGCTGCGGAAGTATTCCGCATTGCAGATCGCTGCGGCATTCGGGATAAAGCCGAATCATCTGAACGATTACGACAAGAGCAGCTACGCAAACAGCGAGGCACAGCAGCTTGCTTTTTATACAGACACGATGCTGTATATACTCAAGCAGTATGAGGAGGAGCTTAATTTCAAGCTTCTGAGCGAGAAGCAGCAAAAAGCAGGCTACCGAT
Organism: uncultured Ruminococcus sp.; assembly: GCA_902801055.1. Taxonomy (GTDB): domain Bacteria; phylum Bacillota; class Clostridia; order Oscillospirales; family Acutalibacteraceae; genus UBA1213. The sequence goes on from CADCGS010000119.1 coordinate 3,652, forward strand.
TCAAATTCAATCTTGCGGCGGTGCTCAGGGGCGACACCAAAACGCAGGTAGAGAGCCTGAGCCGCGGCATATCAAGCGGACTTTACACGCCCGACGAAGCCAGGAGAAATATTGACCTTCCGTCAAAGCCGGGCGGAGATCAGCTTTATTTCAACGGCAGCAATATCCCGATCGTGCTGTCCGGCACACAGTACGGAAATGCTCCGCAGAAAAGCGTTTTTACGCTTGCAAATCGCGGCAGAAGTGGTATAATCGAGATAAGAAAGAAGCCTGTCTTCGGAGACGGTCACAGGATAGCTGACAACGAGCCTGACGGAAACGGCGGCTCGGGCGGGGGATCTTCGGGCGGCTCGGGCGGAGAGTCCGGGGGTTCGGGAGAAAGTTCGGTAAATGCCGAAAATCAAAGAAAGCTTGACGAAGCTATCGAAAGCGGGAAGCTGAAAACAAAGTTGGATAAAGGTAAGCAGGCAAAGCACAAATACGGTTCAGCAGAGTATAATGAGGCTATCAAGAGAGGCGAACTTCCGAGTTATACTAAACTTAGTAATATGGAAGTGCAGAAGATCATCAATAATCACAGTAAAGACGGTAAGGTTTATTTAGAAAACGGGCAATTTCGCAAGGTCATTACCGAAAAGGAAAACTTTGGTATGTTCGGAGTCAGAAAAACAAGAAAACACATTCCTACCAACAGGGCAACAATACATTATTCTAAAGATGAAACTCATTTAGTTCCTGCACCACCGAAGGGAGAATAGAAATGGTTGATTCTTTGATATTATATGACACAATGGATCACAATGTAAAAGTTGTGGATATTAACGGTAACGAATACAAAGGAAAAGTCGGCTTATACGAATCAGAATGGGACAGTGACAGTGGAGAAGCTGAAATCTGGTTCAGTAACAAGATGTTCAAACAAAGTGAAATCGAGTCCATTGAAATTATCGACGACTAAAGCTTTTTTCAAAAACCTTTTAACTTGCCAAGCTGGACCTTAAACTAAAGTTCAGTTCGGAAAATCCGCATTATAAGCCGGTTTTTTAACTTGTTTTCAACTTTTGTTGACTAAAAAGCTGAATTTGTTGACTAAAATTTGAAAACATTCGCATAAAATAAGCAAACAGTTTTTAAAATGCATTTTCTGTTAAAAAATGCATTTTATCTTTGAAATTTGCGGTTTTTCTGCAAGATGTAAATGCTGCAATGTCAGCGTTTTTGCATTTGGTCTTGATGAACGTTCCGCAAAGGTTATGGCAAGGTACTAATGGCAAAAAGGGATAGCAGATTTGATTTAAATAGTTGGTCAATAGTTGGTCAACAGTTGGTCAATAGTTGCTCTATTTTTGAAAATAGTTGCTCTATTTTTGAAAACAGTCTGCTAATTTCTTAGAATTCAGCTTTTTATTCTTCAAATTTGCAGAAAATTCGCAAAAACAGCGTTTAAAATCTAATAATTTGCCGTCTTGTCATGCAAGGCGGTTTTTTTGTACCCTGAAAGGAGAATGTAAATGCAAAAAGAAGTTCGTTTCGAAAGAGACCTTGAAAAAATAGAAAAAGCACTTGGATTTGAGCTGACTATGCACCGGATGAGGAATTTGAAGAGATGGTGGCACCGAAAGGACGACTTAACTACACTACAACAGCGGCAGCACTCAGAGTTCTTTTATCGAACGGTCCCACACTTCACATAGAAAACGACATTGATAACAGAACTTTTCGCTTAAAGGAAAAAAGCTATTGGACATTAAGCAAGGATTGTCAATTTATTATTAATTGTGCTGTTTATGCCGGTGATTATCCTGATGAAAACAGATTTTATTTTTTTATGAAAGTGCTATGGGATTTGTCCGAGAAGTTTTTTCAGGCAGATATTCCGTATCGTGGAGTGTGTTTTGGACATCGGGAGGGTGACAGGTATTATGGTATTCGTATGAACAAACAGGAAGCCAAAGCCGAGGCTAACCCTTGTGCCGAGAGAGATCATATACGGCATAGCAAGGGTGAGAGAATACGGCAACCGGAAATACGGCAGCGCCGACAACTGGAAGCAGGTCGAGCCGGAAAGATACCGTGACGCGGCGTTCCGGCATTTTCTGAGTTACCTTGACGACCCGGACGGCACGGACGAGGAAAGCGGACTGCCGCATCTGTGGCATTTAGCGTGTAATATAGCTTTTCTTTGTGAGATGCAAAACGAAAGCAGCGAAAAAGTTTAACCTGCGCCGAGCTTTCGTTTTGCTATCTTTTTGTAAACCCGGATGTACATTTTGCGAAAGGAGCTGATAACTATGGATCTGTCCGAGATCATGGAAATGTCGCAGGACGCGATAGCCGGTGCGACGGAGCCGCCTTCATGAGGGCGGCTTTTGTTATGGAAAGATGTAACAGAAGGTGGTGATAATGTGGAAATAACGGAAAAGGATCTGGAGATCATCAACAAGCTGAGCAGTAAAAAGCTCGGCAAGGATGATGTATACGTTTTCCGGCTTGTCGCCTGCGATAATCAGGTAGACAGGGATATGGAGCGTTTCAGCGATGAGGCTCTCGAAAGTATGGCAAAGCTGTATATCGGAAAAACGATACTGAAAGACCATATGCCGAAAACCGACAACCAGAGCGCGAGGATATTCCGCGCCGAGGTCGCAGACGGCGGAGGCGGGCTGAAAAAGCTTATAGTATATGCCTATGTGCCGAAGATCGACAGCATGAAGGATTTTATCGAGGCGGTCGATACGGGGATCAAAAAAGAGGTCTCCGTCGGCTGTGCGGTAAAGACAAAGACGTGCAGCATATGCTCTCAGAAGATCGGGTACTGCGCGCACCGTCCCGGCAAAAGCTATGACGGGAAGCTGTGCTGCGGTATACTCAGGGAGATAACCGATGTGTACGAGATCAGCTTTGTTGCGGTGCCGGCTCAGAAGGGTGCGGGAGTGATAAAAAGCTTCACGCTGGATCAAAGCGCGGCTCTGCCCGGTAAGGACGGAGACGAGATCGAGAAAGAGCTTATCGGATTCGAGCTCTTTTGTATTGAAAACGAATTCGGAAAATAATTATTCAGAAAAGGAGAAAAAAGCAATGGAAACAAAGATCAGCAAAAGAATGTTTGAGCTTTCCGAGGAGATCAGAGGGCTGACAGCTGAGGCAAGGGTGCTCGGCAATAACGGGGAGCTTGCCAAGGCAAAGGAGAAAATAGCCAAGATGCACGAGCTGAGGGAGGCTTATGAAACCGAAAAGGAGCTTTTTGAAACGGAAAAGCTCCTCGGCACTGAGCCGAAGGAAAAGAAGCTTGTCGGAGCAGACGGCGAAAAGCCTACACAGCTTGACCTGTGGACAAAGGCGCTGAGAAAGAAATTCCGCAATGATGACGCCAATGATGCATATAAGGCTACTATCCTGACCGAGGGAACAGCCGCAACGGCAGGATATCTTGTGCCGCAGGATATTTCGACCGCGATCAGGGAATATAAGACCAACAGGTTCAGCTTTGAGCCTTATATCCGCACCGAAAAAGTCAAGACCAAGACCGGAAGCAGGGTATACCGCAAAAGAGGAACGACAGCGGCATTTCAGCAGGTGGACGAGGGCGGTGCAATTCCGCTTATCGGTGTGCCCGAATATGAGCAGGTGACTTTCTCTGTCAAGGATTACGGCGGGATACTGCAGGTAACGAACGATCTGTTCAGCGACACGAGCGAGAATCTCAGGGGCGAGATCGTGAAGCATATGGCATGGTGCAGAGAGGATACCATCAACAGTAAGGTGCTCTCGATCCTGACAGGCAAGACGGAAACTGCTCTTGACGGTGATATCGCCTCGATCAGGACTGCGCTCATAACTCTTCTGGGCGGAGCATATACCCCGACTGCTAAGATATTTACAAATGACGACGGATATGCATATCTTTGCAATCTTCAGGACGAAAACGACAGGGATTACTTCTTCTATGACCCGAGGACGGGCGGAGCGCCGGCTATATCGCTCGGCGGCATCATAGTTCCGGTCGTTCAGGTGCCTGATGCGGTAATGCCGTCAACTCCTGCGGCAAACAGCAAGACAGAGATGCCGTTCATTATCGGCGATCTGGAGGAAGCTGTAACGAATTTCGACAGACAGCAGTTCTCTATAGCCGCAAGCAATGAGGCGACAATCAGCTACGTGACCGGCGCAGGCACAGAGGAAGAGGAGACTGTAACGGTCAGCGCGTTCCAGAATAACCTGACCTTCTTCCGCGCATTCATGAGAAACGATTTCAAGAGTGTAGACAGCTCTGCATGGCTGAACTGCACCATTACGGCATGATGAACGGCGCGGAGAATAATGCCCTGCTGCAGGAGTGCGCAGAGTACAGCGGAATAGCTGAGCCGGAAAGTGATGATGTTTTCCGCGCCTGCGTAGCCTCCGCAGCCGAGCTGTGCAGAAGGCAGACAGGGGAGCAGGAGGACAGTCCGATGCTGCGGCAGCTTATCAGATACACGGCGCACCAGATGTATTATGACAGAGCCGGAGAACTGAGCAATAAGCAAAGCTCGGCGATGTCGGGACTGATACATAATACGCGCCTTGCGCTGAGGCTCGGGAGGGATGCAGATGAACGCACTGACCCTTGACAAAAGGATAAAGCTGCAGCTGCGCGAGGACGGATACGGAAGCAGCGGCGAAACGGTCAAAACAGAGCGAACGGTATACGCCTGTGTGCAGAAGCCGGGGCTGAGTTTTCAGACCCGGTCTGAATCGGCAGGGCGAAAGACCGACCTGACGGCGCACATCAGGCGATGCGATTTTGACAGAGAGAGCTATACCCATGCCGTGATCGGAGGAGTATCATACCGTATAAACGGCTCGGGCGCAAGCGTGAATGATCTTATGGTCAAGCTTTCGATGGAGATTGACGGGTAAACAAAAAGCTCCGTCCTGAAAAAGAACGGAGCATATGAGCGGGGATCTTATGCAAGACCGAGCTTGTTTATCAGAGCCTCCTGGAGCACGGCGGAAAAGTTGATGCTGTTTTTTTCTGCGGCGGCATTGAGCCACGCGGGAATAGTGCAGTTTTTGCGTATTGCCTTGGATCCGTATTTTTCGCTGTAGCTGTCCATATCGAGCACGACAAGAGTTACGAAGTCGCCGTCCTTTTCGATAGGTATACTGCCGGGAAGGGATGCCGGCGGAGCGGACTTGCCGTCCTCAAGCTCATCAAGCACCCAGCCCGATGCGGCGTCAACAGCCATTTCGACAGCTTCGGTAAGGCTGCCGCCCTGTGTGACACAGCCGGGAAGATCGGGAAAGGTAACACAATAGCCCTCGGATTTTTCGAGCGGAGTAAAATAAGCCGGATAAGTAAGTTTCATATGAATGCCTCCTTATAATATTGCAGGTGTTTATACTGATATGCCTGCTTGTCTGAAAATGCTTTTGACGGTCGTAGGGTCGAGATCACCCGGATGCTTCGGGATTGTGACTTTTCCGGGCTTTGTGGGATGGACATATTGATTATGTGAACCTCTGGTGTTTTTATAGACCCAGCCGTCGGCAAGAATTATCTTTTCAACTTCTCTGAAACGCATCTGATCACCTCTTTATATTATTATATACGCATTATGCG
>CADCGS010000120.1 GCA_902801055.1 uncultured Ruminococcus sp.
CCCGGGCACTTTCAACTGTCGGCGTATGCGTTGCGACCTCCGGTCCCGGCGCGCTGAATATGATCACAGGTATCGCAACTGCATATATGGACTCTATCCCGCTCGTATGCATCACAGGACAGGTACGAAGCGATGTGCTGGGACGCGATGTTTTCCAGGAGGCTGATATCACCGGCGCATGTGAATCCTTCGTAAAGCACAGCTATCTTGTAAAGGATACCGCTGAGCTTCCCCGTGTGTTCAAGGAGGCTTTCCATATTGCATCCACAGGACGTCCGGGTCCTGTTCTGATAGACGTCCCGGTCGATGTCCAGACAGGCACTATCGAGGAATTCGTTTATCCCGACAAGGTCAATATCATCGGTTACAAGCCCAGTGTACACGGTCACCCGATGCAGATAAAACGCGCACTCGATATGATCGCAAAATCAGAACGTCCGATAATCTGTGCCGGCGGCGGAGTACTCTCATCCGGCGCAAAGCCGAAATTCCGCGAATTTGTAGAAAAAACTGGCATACCCGTTGTATCAACAATGATGGGCATAGGCATAATGCCGACAAATGATCCCCAGTATGTTGGTATGCTTGGCTCCCACGGAATGAAGGCAGCCAATATTTCCGTACATAATGCAGATCTTGTGATACTGTGCGGAGCAAGGGTCGGCGACAGGGCAGTTGCCTCTCCCGATCAGGTGGTTGAACACGCAAATGTCATACATATAGATATAGATCCGGCTGAGATCGGAAAGAATATGAAAACCTCTATTCCGATCGTCGGAGATATGAAAAACGTACTTTCCCAGATGCTGAAATCCGTGGATTATACCACTCCGGAGGAATGGAAACAGCAGATAGCAAAATGGAAGGAGGAATATGCGGTAAGCGTTCAGCACTTCGACGGATATGTCGAGCCGAAAAGCTTTATCGCCCACCTTTCCGAAAAGCTCCGTCCAAAGGCGATCATGTGTGCCGACGTCGGACAGAACCAGATATGGTGCGCCAATAATTACCGTATACGTGACGGAAGATTTTTTACCTCCGGCGGTATGGGTACAATGGGCTACAGCGTTCCCGCGGCGGCAGGCGCAAAAATGGCTCGTCCCGACAGAGACGTCGTTGCGGTATGCGGGGACGGTTCGTTCCAGATGTCGCTCAACGAGCTGGCTACTATCGCTCAGGAAAATCTGAACGTCAAGATAATCGTCATGCGAAATACCGTACTCGGTATGGTGCATGAGCTTCAGGATATGCATTACGGCAGCCGCTATGCAGTTACCGAGCTGGATACCGTTCCGGATTTCGTAAATCTCGCGCAGGCTTACGGCATTGATTCGGCTATGGCTTACAGCAATGAAGAAGCTGAGGCTCTCGCCGAAAGGATGATGCAAAGCGACAAGCCCTTTGTGCTTATCTGCAATGTCCATCCGAATACAACTTCAAGATAAGGAGGCGCCGTTATGAAATATACACTTTCCGTTCTCGTCGAGAACCACCCCGGCGTTCTCTCAAAGGTTTCAGGTCTTTTCTCGCGCAGAGCCTTCAATATAGACAGCCTTGCGGTGGGAATAACCGAGGATCCTGATATTTCTCGCATGACTATCGTTGCCGACGGGGACGAATATATCATCGAGCAGCTTGAAAAGCAGCTCAATAAGGTCATTCCCGTAATAAAGGTACGCACCTATGCTCAGGGCGAATATATCAGCCGTGAGCTTTCACTGATAAAGGTAAGCTGTCCGGCTAAGCAGAGGCTCGATATAATGAAAATAGCCGAGCTTATGGACGCAAAGATCGTTGACGTTTCCGTCAATACTATGACTCTGCAGTTTGCAGACACTCTTGAGCGCTTTGAAACGCTGACCGATCTTCTCAAGCCTTATGGTATCCGTGAGATTGTCAGAACAGGCACAGTCGCTATCGAAAAGGATTCGGCTGCCGCACGCAAATGACGGTCTGACAGATTTCATATAACAGTATCATTCCGATACTGAATAATAATTATTTTATTTTTATGGAGGTCTTTAAAATGCCAAAAATCTACTATCAGCCTGACTGCGACATCAACGTACTCAAGGGCAAAACCGTTGCTATCATCGGTTACGGAAGCCAGGGCCATGCTCATGCTCTTAACCTTCGTGACAGCGGCGTAAACGTCATCATCGGTCTTTACAAGGGAAGCAAGCGCTGGAACCATGTAAAGGAGCTCGGCTTTGAGGTATATACAACCGCCGAAGCTACCCAGAAGGCAGATGTAATCATGATCCTTACTCCTGATGAGAAGCAGGCTGCTATCTTCAAGAACGATATCGAGCCGAACCTCACCGAGGGCAAGGCTATCGCTTTTGCACACGGCTTCAACATCCACTTCAAGCAGATCATTCCCCCGAAGAATGTTGACGTATTCATGATCGCTCCGAAGGCTCCGGGTCACACAGTAAGAAGCGAATATGTTGAGGGCAAGGGTACTCCGGCTCTCGTTGCTGTATATCAGGATGCTACAGGCAAGGCTCTCGACATTGCTCTTGCTTACGGCGCAGGCATCGGTGCTGCTCGTGCAGCTGTTATGGAAACTACCTTCCGCATTGAGACTGAGACCGACCTCTTCGGCGAGCAGGCTGTTCTCTGCGGCGGCGTTACAGCTCTTATGCAGGCTGGCTTTGAGACTCTCGTTGAAGCAGGCTATGCTCCCGAGAATGCTTATTTCGAGTGCATCCATGAGATGAAGCTCATCGTTGACCTTATCTACAGCGGCGGCTTCTCAATGATGCGTTACTCTATCTCCGACACAGCTGAGTTCGGTGATTATGAGACAGGCAAGAGGATCATCACAGACGCTACAAAGGCTGAGATGAAGAAGGTTCTCGCTGAGATCCAGGACGGCTCTTTCGCTTCCAAGTGGATCGCAGAAAACAAGAACGGCAGAGCACACTTCAATGCTATGCGTGCTCTCAAGGCTGAGCACCAGCTCGAAAAGGTCGGCGCTGAGATCCGCAAGATGTATGCATGGAACGAGAAAGACGACAAATATGCTGACTGATCTATGCATCTGCACTGACGATACATAAGGGAACCCCTGCCACGGAAATACACGAGCGAAAGCATATCGTATTCCGGTTTTTGAGGATCCCATAAAAAAAGCTCTCCGCTGCGGCTTCATTAAAGGAGTCATAAGCGGAGAGCTTTATTATTCAGCAGCTTACTGCGGAGTAAGCTGCTGTTATTCTATATGGATACATTTCGTTTTTTCACGAGAGAAATAATTCCTGTAACTAAGAGTATCACACCGGCACCGGAAAGGCTTATCAGCGATATCATATAGGTCAGGTTTCTTGACTTTTCCACCTCAGCGACAGCTTTTTCCGGAGCATCCGGGTCAACATACAGCACGATAGTATCGCCCACATTAATATGCTTTCTATCAAAAGAGATATTCTTACAGGTATAATGTCCACCGTTGTAGGAGTATGTCGCATCCGCATAATAATTGGTAGTAGTCTTAGGCTTTTTCCATGTTTTATTTTTTGACGGGGTTTTAGTAGTCTGCTTTGTCCACACGCGGGAAATCGACCCATTTACGGTCACATTCTTATTAATTATCCTCTGATCCTCGGAAATACCGGACATAGATAGGAACATCAAAAATCCGGCTATTGCAAGCAGGAGCAGACCCGAAGCAATTCCGAAGGAAGGGTATCGTTTTGTCCATGATTTTCTGTAGCGATGCCTTTTCATATCTTTCAGACCTCCTTATTTTCCAAGAAATCCCCATCCGTCATCGTCCGCTGATCCATCGGAGGTAAACGGGCTGATCGGATCGAGATTATCCATATCGGGTGCGCGGTAGGAGACATTAGGATCATATTTTCCGGCTACGGGAGAAGGACGCGCATATTTGCTTGCCTGATACTCCGGCGGTTCATCATAGATAGGCGGCAGATCGTCATCCCATGCATCGCTGCCCTTTTCATAATTAGCCCGCGGATTATCTATGTAGTTCGAGCCGAAGCCGCGGGAATCCTGATATCTTTCCATTTCAGCTCTTTTCCTGCGTTCCTCAGATATTTCATTATAGGAATTCTGCTGTGCGCGCATCAATTCCTCATCGGTAGGAGTTCTGCTGTCTATACTATTCATATTTCCTGTTCTTTGTGCCCTGTCGATAAACAAACTCATTTCCGCCATAGAGAATTCCCCGTAATGCTCATAATGCTTATCAAGATCCCTGACAGAGGGATCGGGGTGAGCTCTGAAATATTTTTCCTCCGCGTCACTTCTGATAAAATCCTTCAGATCTACATTAACACGGTTTTTCATGGCAAAAATACCGATAACAGCGAAAACCAGACCGACAACCAGTCCCTGCACGCCTGTAATGATATTTACGTGTTTTTTTGCTGAATTAACATCATACAAAGCATGGGATGGATCATCCGGATCTATATAGAGAGTTATTGTATTTCCGGTTTCAACCTTTTTAGTACCGAGATCAACATCAGATTTGATATATTCCTTGTCGTTATATGTATAAATAACCTGAGCATGATAATGATCGGAATAGCGGTATGATCTTCCGATAGAGCTTCTTTCCTTTACACTTTCCGTCCATACATTACTGACAGTACCTTGTACGGTAGTATTTTTTGACGCGAGATAATCCGCTTCCGAAGCCCTTACGGCTGCCGAAATAGTATTTATCAGGCTTAATATCAATATAACAGCACCTAAAGCAATAAAAACTATACCGATTACTTTTTTTGATTCTATTTTCTTCTCCGAAACGCTTCCTGTCACAATTATCTTCCTCCCCCGATCGTTTACCACAACATCATATTATTATACAACATCTTCATCCGATTTACAACCCGCGCTTCCTGGGGCTTTGCCCCAGATCCCACCAAAGGCTCCGCCTTTGGAATCCGCCAGGGAGCAAGCTCCCTGGACCCTTGCACTTCGTGCAATTCACGTAATCGTTCGCTCCGCTCACTCTGCACTCGTAAGGAGGCTTTATAAGCCGCGGTCGGAACAAAAGTCACGGGGAACAGAACGGCAAGTTTAGGTCAAGCCTTTTTAAAGGCTTGCAGGTCGAGGGGCGCGGGTGTCCGGTGGACACATCTCAGCCGCAGACTGAGAAGCGCCGACCGAGCCGGCAGGCGAGACGAGCCTCTGGTCGCCGTCCGCAGAGC
>CADCGS010000121.1 GCA_902801055.1 uncultured Ruminococcus sp.
TGCAGAATGACGGAAAAAGAGTACCCCAAGGGCACTTCCTTCGGGCGCAGCATATGCGGTGCTAAGCCGTAAGGCGTTCTCCCAGCGGTGTTGCCTATAGTAAAAATATTACCGCGGCTGTCGTATCCTGACAGCCGCGGCTTTCTGTTTTATTGATCGGTCGATCATACCTTCTGGTTCATGACTAACATTTGCAGACGGTTTTCTATATTTGCAAAGCTTACATCCGGGTCGTAATCGAGCGGAAGCAGCTCTATATCCGGGAACATCTCTTTAAGCTGCTTGCTGACGCCTCTGCCGATAACATGGTTCGGCAGACATCCGAAGGGCTGGAGAATAACGAAATTCTTGCAGCCGTGCTTTGCATGATGGATTATCTCGGCAGGAATGAGTATTCCCTCGCCGGTATCAAATGTATGATGTATGATAGGATCACTGTCAACGGAAAGATCATCCATCAGTACGCTCTTTTCGTGGAGCTTTTCCTTGCGGGCAAGGAAATCAATGTATTTGTGCGTGAAATTGAAGAATTTGTTTGCGACCTTTGACCAGAATATGGTATTGCGGTCACGCTTTACCTTGAATTCCTTTATCTGCTTTCCCTGACAGAAATATGATTTCTGGATAACGTCGGTCATTTTTGCCTCGATTATCTCGAAATTATTATTTTCAAGATACTGCTCTATATCCCCGTTTGCACCCGGATGGAAATTCAGCAGATACTCGCCTACGATAAGAACCTTCGGCTTCTTTACCGAATCATCGTATCTGACATCGTGCAGAAGCCTCAGAGCCTTTTTGAAGCCCCTTACGGCGCCGAATGCGCCGTGTTTTTCTATTCCCTTTGAAAGCAGCTCCATTCCTTCGGCAAAGGCTTTGTCTGTACTGCCCTTGACAAGCTCATACGGACGTATCTTCCTGAGCATCTCCTCCAGAACATCTATCATCGGGAGAGCAAGAGATACATTGATAAGCGTATTCATATTTATCTTATATCCCGGATGGAGCTGGTGAAGGTCAACATCATCATTCGTCATTATGGAAACGTGCTGATATCCGGCATCGTCCAGAGCCTTCCTCAGTATCGTAGCATAATGCGGCAGACGGCAGCAGCCGAGATATTTCGCCATACCGACAGCGACCTCGTTTGTATCGTATTCGCCGCTTTCAAGAGCCGCCAGTATCTCGCCTATTACGATCTGAGCCGGGAAGCATATATCATTATGGGTATATTTCTTTCCGAGACGTATAGCCTCTTCTCTGCCGATATCGAGCGGCACTGCCTTTATCTTCTGTGTGCGGAAGGCAGCCGTCATTATCTGGCAGAATGCATGAGAGCTGTTGGGGATAAGGACGATCTTTTCCTTTCTCTCCTTTTTGCCGTATTTTACCGGATACGGATCCGGAAGCTCCCGGATCACCGGCGTGAGCTTCATGCGGCGCTTGCGCTCTATTGTTTCGATAAAGGAACGCACCCTGATACGCAGCGGTCCCTGTGCATCGCTTTCGTCCACCTTGAGTATGAGCGGAGCCTTGCCGCTTATCTCCTTCATAATGCGCACTACCTCATCGGAAAGAACAGCATCATGACCACAGCCGAAGCTTACTATCTGGATATATTCGAGGTTCGGATCATTTGCCGCAACGATACTGCTGCTGAGTACACGCGCATGGAAATTATTTACTATATCTATTCTCGATTTACGCAGCTCGACCTTGCCAAGCTCCGGTATGCTGTCCGCAGTAAGTACCGGTACGCCCATATTGACAAGCATCTCGGGCAGCTCATGATTTACGAGAGGATCATTGTGGTAGGGTCTGCCCGCCATGACAACGGCAAAGCGATCCTCCCTCGTCACCTGATCCATGACCTCCTGCCCCTTTGCCTTCAGCTCAGTATCGAACTGGGTCTGGGCAGCCTCCGCAAAATCAACAGCCCTTTCGGTAAGCTTACGGTCAATGCCGAATTCCTTTTCCATATAATCGCAGAGCTGACGTCTCCTGTCCTCATTTGAATACCAGTAGAAATACGGCGAATCAAACGGAACTCCGAATTCCTTATACGGATTGTCGGAATTCTTTATGACGATGGGATAACCCTTTACAAGGGCGCAGCGCGAAAAGCTTGTCGGTTCCGGATTTTCCGAGGGCATTACGACGATGATGGGCATGAACACACGGTCTACCTTCATTTTGATAAGCTCTCTGATATGACCGTGGGTAAGCTTAGCCGGGAAACATTCCGTATCCGAGGAAACGGCATGGATACCGTTTTCGTATATCTTTCTTGTACTTATCGGGGAGACCTTTATATCAAAGCCGAGCGATCTCCACAGCGTGCTCCAGAAGGGCATACCCTCCCAGAAATAAAGCACTCTCGGCATACCGATAGTGATGCCCTGCTTTTCCCTGAGCTGCTCATAGGGATAATCCTTGAAAAGCAGCTGCTTGCGGAACTCGAACATATTCACAGGCTTATCGGTCTTGTCATTTATTTCCTTTATCCTGTCTCTTGTTTTGCTGTCCTTGGGGTCGCCGAGGACTTCGCCCTTTTCGCAGCGGTTATTTGTTACCCAGCTTTCTCCCGTGGAGAAGGTAAGTATAGTACGGTTACAGTGGTTCGTGCAGTAGGGGCAGGGAGAATTTGCCTCCTGCCTGAACGAAAAATCAGCAAGCTCTTTATATGATATGAAGGTGGAGACAAAGCCCTCCTTGGCTGCCGCCTCCTTAGCCGTAAGAGCGGAGCCTATAGCACCCATAAGTCCCGGATAGGGAGCGCGTATCACCTCTTTGCCGACATACTGCTCCATAGCGCGCAGCACGGCATCATTACGGAAGGTACCGCCCTGAACGACTATCCTGCTGCCGAGGGAATCTATATTCGGTACACGTATTACCTTAGTAAATACATTCTCTATAATTGAGCGGCAAAGACCCGCCATAATATCATCGGGCTGTTTGCCGTTTCTCTGCTCGGTAATTATAGAGCTGTTCATGAATACAGTACAGCGGCTGCCGAGCTTAGCGGGCTTTTTTGATTCAAATGCACGCGCAGCGATATCCTTTGTTTCGATACCGAGCGTCTGGGCGAAATTTTCAAGGAACGAGCCGCAGCCCGAGGAACAGGCTTCATTTACAACAATATTTGTAATAATGCCCTTTTCGAGCCAGATAGCCTTCATATCCTGACCGCCGATATCGAGGATAAAGCTGGGGTCGTCAACATATTTTGATGCAGCCATAGAATGAGCTACCGTTTCGACGATATGAGCCTCGGTGCGGAAAGCCTTGGAGAAAAGGAATTCTCCGTAGCCGGTAGAGGCGGCAGCAACTATATTGAGCTTAGCCCCGTTCTTTTTGTATTTATCATACATTGCAAGCAATGCTTTTTTTGCGACATTCAGCGGATTACCCTCATTTGAAGAATAGAAGGAATCTATTATTTTCTCCTTTTCATTCATAAGCACGAGTTTGGTCGTAGTACTTCCGGCATCTATACCGAGATATGCATTGACGACCTCACCCTTGCGGGGCATATAATCAGGCGCATCATTATGAGGATGTTTTCTGAGGAATTCCTCATATTCCTTATCGCTTTCAAAGTAAAGTCTTCCGCAGTTTTCGGGATGGTTTGTCTTTTCGGCGGCGTCCTTCATGCTCCGGATAAGCGCATCGAGTTTATAATCACCGCTGTCGGGATGCAGTTCATCTATACTGAGAGCCGCGCCGTAGGCGACCATTATTTCGGGATTTTCGGGCACGAGGATATCCTCGGGTTTAAGCTCCAGTCTTTCAGCGAAAACCTTACCGAGACGGGGATGGAAAGTCAGCGGGCCGCCCTCAAATGCGACCGGAGGCTTTATCTGCAGTCCCTGTGAAAGGCCGCCGATAGTCTGTTTAGCGATAGCGTGATAGCTTGACAGTGCGATATCCGATTTTTTGATACCCTGATTAAGAAGAGCCTGGATATCGGTTTTAGCGAAAACGCCGCAGCGTCCGGAAATATCGTATACGCTGGTACCCTTGGAAGCCAGTTCATTCATATTGCAGTCCTCAACTCCGAGAACAGCGGCGACCTCATCAATAAAGGCTCCCGTACCGCCGGCGCAGCTGCCGTTCATACGCATATCATACACAACAGGTTCGCCGTTATCATCCTCCCGGAAGAAGATTATTTTTGCATCCTGACCGCCGAGTTCTATAGCGGTACCTATTTTCTCATATTTCTTTTTCAGGGCGAGGGAATTGGCAACTACCTCCTGAGTAAAGGGCACACCGATCCTGTCGGCGATTATCCTTGCGCCCGAGCCGGTCATACAAACCTTAAAGGTTTCCTGACCGATCTTATCCTTGATATCCTCAAGGAGAGTGATAATACTTTCTCTTTGTTTGGCAAAATGTCTGATGTACTTATGGAACAGGATATTATCATTATCCGCAAGTACGAGCTTAACGGTTGTTGAACCGGCGTCTATACCGATCCTGTACTGATGATTTTTTTCCATTTTCTCTCTGCCTTTTCTGATATTTTCCGGGCATTCGTCCCGAAATCATGCGAAACTGCCCTCTATTTATACACATAGTCTATTATACAACAAATTCTGTCAATTTCAATGTATCAACCCGAAAATAAAAAGGTAAGTATTTCCGTCATTTTTGTCTATTTTGTGCGCCCTCTTGCTGGGCTGCCGCCGGCGTGCCGCCGGTGTCAATTCACGTAATCGTTCGCTCCGCTCACTCTGCACTCGTAAGGAAACATTGTAAGCCGCGATCGTTATTTTTTGTATACGCTCCTTCCGTCTGCCTGCGGCGGTGTGCCGCACCTACCAATAAAGTTAAGACCGCGACCGGCGTGCCACCGGTGTCAGCTCACGTAATCGTTCGCTCCGCTCACTCTGCACCCGTAAGAAAGCTTGTAACCCGCGCCCGGCGTGCCTGAAATAATAGTTACACATGATATACTTACAATACATCACCGTCAAAGCCGCACTTGCTAATTATGTATAGACCGCGAGTTACGAATGTTCGGTATGAGTGCAGAGCGGAGCGTAGCGCAGCGACCCCCGCGAATTGCCCAGTGCGGGCACGCACCGCGAGTTATGAA
>CADCGS010000122.1 GCA_902801055.1 uncultured Ruminococcus sp.
GTCGGTAAAACGGCTATTGCAGAGGCTCTTGCTCTGCGTATCGTGCGCGGGGATGTGCCGGATAATCTTAAAAACCGCAAGCTTTTTTCGCTCGATATGGGCGCCCTTATTGCCGGAGCAAAATTCCGCGGAGAATTTGAGGAAAGACTCAAGGCTGTCCTCAATGAAGTAAAAAAGAGTGACGGAAATATTATTCTCTTTATTGACGAGCTTCATACCATTGTCGGCGCAGGAAAAAGCGACGGCGCTATGGATGCCGGAAATCTTCTCAAGCCGATGCTTGCACGCGGTGAGCTTCACTGCGTGGGTGCTACCACTCTGAATGAATACCATATGTATATAGAAAAAGATCCCGCTCTTGAAAGACGTTTCCAGCCGGTCCTTGTCGATGAGCCTACGGTCGAGGACTGTATCTCCATTATGCGCGGACTAAAGGAACGCTACGAGGTCTATCACGGCGTAAAGATACAGGATCAGGCTCTTATTGCTGCGGCTGTGCTTTCCGACAGATATATTTCCGACCGTTTCCTGCCTGATAAGGCTATCGACCTCGTTGACGAGGCTTGCGCTCTTATCAAGACAGAGATCAACAGTATGCCGGTCGAAATGGATTCTATCTCCCACAAGATCATGCAGCTTGAGATCGAAGAGGCAGGTCTGCAAAAGGAAACCGATAAGCTTTCCGCAGAGCATCTTTCCCAGATAAGGGAGGAACTTGCAAATCTTCGCGACAAATTCAACGGTATGAAGGCTAAATGGGATAACGAAAAGCAGGCTATCGAAAAGGTTCAGAAGCTGCGCGAGGAAATAGAGCAGACCAATGCCGCAATAGAAAAGGCGCAGAACGAATACGATCTCGGCAAGGCTGCCGAGCTTAAATACGGCAAGCTTCCTCCGCTGCAGAAGGCTCTCGAGGAGGAAGAGAAGATCGCAGAAAACAACAAGAATACGCTTCTGCGCGACCGCGTGACAGAGGAGGAGATCGCCCGCATCGTTGCACGCTGGACGGGTATCCCCGTAGCAAAGCTGATGGAGGGTGAAAGAGAAAAACTGCTGCATCTCGGTGATACGCTTCACAAGAGGGTCATAGGTCAGGATGAAGCAGTAGACAAGGTATCGGACGCGATACTCCGTTCCCGCGCAGGAATACAGGATCCGAAAAGACCGATAGGATCGTTCCTGTTCCTCGGCCCTACCGGCGTCGGCAAAACGGAGCTTGCAAAGGCACTTGCAGAAGCTCTTTTCGATGATGAGCATAATATGATACGCATAGATATGAGCGAATATATGGAGAAACATTCGGTATCAAGGCTTATCGGAGCGCCTCCCGGATATGTCGGCTATGACGAGGGCGGTCAGCTTACAGAAGCTGTGCGCAGAAAGCCCTATGCGGTCATTCTGTTTGACGAGGTAGAAAAGGCACATCCTGATGTATTCAATGTGCTTTTACAGGTGCTTGACGACGGCAGAGTTACCGACAGCCAGGGCAAAACGGTCGATTTCAAGAATACAATAATCATCCTGACATCGAATCTCGGTTCAGATATCATACTTGACGGCATAGACGAAAACGGCGAGATAAACGAGGAAGCCCGCAAGGGAGTTACGAATATACTAAAGCGCAGCTTCCGTCCGGAATTCCTGAACAGGCTGGACGAAACGGTATTTTACAAGCCGCTCACAAAGGATAATATATACGGTATACTGGGACTTCTTATAAAAGCGCTGGATAAGCGTTTGTCGGAAAAGCAGCTCAGTGTACGTGTTACGGATGAGGCGAAGTCATATATAGCGGATAACGGATATGACCCGATATACGGCGCAAGACCGCTGAAGAGATATTTACAGTCTCATGTTGAGACTCTTCTTGCAAGGAAGATAATAGCCGATGATCCGATGCCGGACAGTGTTCTGGTAGTAGGTCTTGATAACGGAGCACTGACAGTAACGATAGAAAAGCCGAATGAATGATATCCCCGGCGTAATGGATCGCGTATGGAGTATTTTGTGTTCTGCGCAGGCACTCCGCCGCGAATTGCCCAGTGCGGGCACGCACAAAAAGGTTACGGTATTGTGTATAAACAGAAGGAAGGTTTTCAGATGACAGAATTAAAAACAGGTATTACAAATACAGTATCAGCAATTGTTGATAATAAAAAAACTGCTGTTAGCGTAGGCAGCGGCGGATTACAGGTGCTTGCAACTCCCGAGGTTGCAGCATTGGCAGAAAAGGCTGCCTATGAGCTTTTGCAGCCGTATATGGCTGACGGCATCACTACAGTCGGTACAATGATAAACCTCGACCATATCAGCTCAACTCCTGTCGGAGCTGAATTCACCGCCACTGCAGAGCTTACTGCTGTTGCCGACAGAAAATATACCTTTTCCTTTACCGTAAAGGATAATGCCGGCGTGATCGCATCCGGTACTCACGAACGCTTCAGCGTGAAAACCGACAGATTTATGGAAAAAACCAATGCAAAGCTTGGTAAATGATAATCCTCGTATCAAAAAAATCCCTCTGCCGCAGCAGGGGGATCTTTCATGTGTGTACGCTTTTATATGCGCTTGTAGATCGTATCATTTCCGAAGGAATCCTTTATATTCAGGGTGTCGCCCTTTATTTCATATTCAAGCTCCGTCGGACTTTTTTTGCCTTCGTACAAAAAACTGATCTTGTTTTTCTTCAGTTCATACGTGAATTTCATTTTTTTGCCGTTGGCATCATATAAGCCTTCTCCATTTTCCTTGAATTCATAAATATATTTATCGGATTCATCGCTCCATTTTCCGAACAGCGGTGCAGCGGGATCCGATGATTCTTCCATGCTGCTTTCTGCTGCGGAGGATGTCTTTTCCCCGGTGCTTTCTGCCTGGGAGGAGGTTTTTTCCGTACTGCTTACGTCAGAGGATGAGCTGCTGCTGATATCGGACGAAGCGGCTGAGCTGCTGTTATTATTTTCCTTCTGACATCCGCAGACCGCTGCTGCCGCAAAAAGCGTGAGAAAAACGATCGCTGCTTTTTTGAATATTCTGTTATCCATGGGTATCATCCCCCTGTGATCATTTGAACTATATGTCCGGCGATACTGCGTATGTGCTCATACATCCATAGCAAGCAGGCTTTCTACTTCACTTTCGGGCATATCAAACATTTCGGAAAGCTGCTTTATTGAATTGCCGAGTGCCTGCAGTTTTTTAAGGAGCCTGGCTTCTCCTTTTGCAATACCTTCTGCGCGGCCTTCTGCGCGGCCTTCTGCGCGGCCTTCTGCGCGGCCTTCTGCGCGGCCTTCTGCGCGGCCTTCTGCGCGGCCTTTTGCTATACCTTCTGCGCGGCCTTCTGCCATTGCTTCGATTTTGGCTTCATTTATATCCTGTTCGGTGATCTTCATATTAAAATACTCCCTTTCTTTGATATTGTTAAAATCAGTCTGCCCCAAAGCCGACCTGTAAAGAATTATCAGCCTTTTACCAGCTTCTGTACCGGAATAATTCTCGCAGAAGACTTTCATATCCTCGTATGTTCTGACGGAGAAAAAATCGGAAAATATCCTTATATCCGACGGGATATCCGGCTCCTCATCTGTGATCGAAGGGGTATAAACATTGTAAAGTGTAAGCAGATCAGAATATATTTCATTTTTCTGGTTGCACAAATGTATTATTTCGATAGGCTCGGAATGTTTTACGGAGGTCATTATAAATGATATCACGACCTTATTGAGCTTATCGTATTTTCCCTTTTCGACGGTCTGACCGCTGAGGGCGCGGCAGGCATAATAAATAGTCCGGTTCTTGATAAGCATTTCACTATAGGTATTCTGCATATCAATACTGTAGACTGTTCCGTTTTCATCTCTGGCGAAGGTATCAAAGCGGATATAGTTATGTTCAACATTATCCGGTCTGACATTTGCCTGTGAGATGATCTCCTTTGCTTTGAGGGTGTGTCCGGTAACTGCCTTGACCAGTGAGGCAAAAAGCGTATAGTCACCGAACATTATAGAGAAAACTATATCATTTCTCGGAGGATAATCCTCCCTGAACGGTATTTCCATCGGCGGCACCTCCCCTGCATGATCTCATCTATATATATATTATAATATGCCGGAGAGAATTTTTCAACAAAAAAACCCCGCCGGTCAAAAGAAATCGCGCGGCATTTTTCTCTCCGGCAGCTTACCCGGGGGAAACCCTTTTCCGGCGAAAAAATTGTTATCCCCCACCCCTCATAAAAACCGCTGTATTATGGCATATTGTCTGTCAAAAACAGTTTTCCGTGATAAAAAAAGCAACCGCCTGTCCGTCAAAGACAGCGGTCACATTTTTATGGCAATACCGCACAAAGATAGTACCGCAGATGCGCCGCCTGTTTTTTCGTCAGAATGTGCAAAACGAGCGTCGTTGACCTGTCGGTTAAAAGCTTTGCTTTCAACAAGCAAAGGCAAGCCGTAGGCTTGCTGTCGTTCAGTGGGAGATTTTTACTCCCACTGAACGGATATATGGCACCCGCCGAAAGCGGTTTTTGTGCGGAATGAGGGAAAAAGAGTACCCCACGGGCACTTCCTTCGGGCGCAGAAGATGCGGTGCTGAGCCGTCAGGCGGTCTCCCGGCGGTGCTTCCTTATAACAGCAATAACAGCACAGAGCTTTTCAGGGGACTGCCGCGGCCGACAGCTCCCCTCTGCCCTGTGGATCATACATTGAACCTGAACAGAACGATATCCCCGTCCTGCATCACATATTCCTTGCCCTCGCTGCGGACTAAGCCCTTTTCCTTGGCGGCGGTCATGGAACCGCATTCCATCAGATCGTTATAGGCTACGACCTCGGCGCGGATAAAGCCGCGCTCGAAATCCGTATGTATCTTTCCGGCGGCCTGGGGAGCCTTTGTTCCCTTTTTGATCGTCCATGCCCTTACCTCCTGCTTGCCGGCGGTGAGGTATGAGATAAGCCCGAGGAGGTCATAGCAGGCTGTGATAAGCCTGTCAAGGCCGGATTCGGAAAGCCCCATCTCGGAGAGGAATATCTCCTTTTCGTCAGGCTCCATCCCGGATATTTCAGCCTCGACCTCGGCGCATATCGGAAGCACCGCTGCGTGTTCACTGTCGGCGATCTCCCTGACCATATCGAAATATTTGTTCCCCTCGACCTTTCCGTCGGCAAAATCGCTGTCGCTGAGGTTAGCGGCATAGATTATCGGCTTGTTTGTAAGCAGTGCGACGCTTTCAAGAAGCTCCGCTTCCTCGGGAGTGCAGTCTACGGAACGTGCAGCCTTGCCCTCGTCGAGAGCCTCCTTTACACGCTTGAAGAAATCCAGATCAGCCTGATATTTCTTGTCGCCCTTGATAAGCTTCTGGGTCTTTTCGATCCTTCTGTCAATCATTTCTATATCCGAGAGGATAAGCTCAACATTGATCGTATCAATATCGCGCTTGGGGTCGATACTGCCGTCAACATGGATGATATCATCGTTTTCAAAGCAGCGCACAACGTGAACGATAGCGTCCACCTCGCGGATATTCGCAAGAAATTTATTTCCGAGACCCTCGCCCTTTGAGGCGCCCTTGACAAGCCCGGCTATATCGACGAATTCGATCGTTGCCGGAGTATATTTTTCGGGGTCATACATTTCTGCAAGCTTATCCAGGCGCTTATCCGGGACAGCTACGACGCCCACATTCGGCTCGATAGTGCAGAACGGGTAATTCGCTGACTGTGCGCCTGCATTTGTTATAGCGTTAAAAAGTGTGCTTTTGCCGACATTCGGCAGACCTACTATTCCTAATTTCATTTTATCTTTCTCCAATCGTAATTTAATGCATAATTCATAATTCATAATGCATAATTATTTGCCCCGCACCTGCAAAAAAGCATGGTTCCATAGCAATTATAAGTATAGCACAAATGCCGTCCTGTCTCAATACGGTTTAAAAAAAATTATTTACTTTCATAGCCGTATGCGCAAAAACCCCCGTGAGCGGAAACTCACGGGGGTGATATCAGTCAGTTAGTTACTTTGACCTTAAATACCTTTTCGGTCGTTCTGCCGTCGGCATCCATTACTACTGATTTAAGGCAATACCGCACAATGATGGTGACGCATATACTCCGCCTGTTTTTTCGTCAGAGTGTGCGAAACAAACCGATAGCTTGTCGCCTGTCATGCGAGTTTTGTGCACATGACAAAAAGAGCGGACAGATGTGGCGTTAAGCTGCCAGGCAGTCTTTGTGCGGTGCTGCCTGCAATATTATTTAATCGTATTATTGCACATTAATGTGATAATTTAAAGTCTTTTCAGAAATATTAAAATTACAATTTACAGAGTTTTACCGCACAAAAAAACTCCGTCCGCTGAATACAGCAGGCGGAGTATTTCTGTAACCGCTCAAAGCCTGCGGCATGGTGCGGCGCGGCTTTGATACATAAGGAACCACTGAATAAATCAAGCCTGACGGCTCAGCGCTTCCTGAATCACTCATCATATTTCGAGCTTATGCCGAAGTATTCTTCAAGCGTAAGGTCCTTTTCGTAAAGCGTCTTTGCAAGCTCCTTCCCAAGATAACGGACGTGCCAGCTTTCATACATATAGCCGGTTATATGCTCCTTGCCCTCGGGGTAGCGTATCACAAAGCCGTATTTCCAGCAGTTGCGCGCAAGCCATTTCTGAGCCGCTGTGCCGGTAAAGTTGGCTGATGCATCGTTTATATCCATCGCAAGCCCTGTCTGGTGCTCGGAAAATCCCGGTCTTGCCGAAAAACGGTCAGCCTCGGCTTTTCCGTAGGAGCTGCAATAGCTGTTGTACAGCGACTGCTGCGTATAATAGCTGCGGTAGCCTGAAATTATGTACATATAAATGCCTTCATCCGCTGCGTCTGACGCCATGGTGCGGAATGCCTCATACGCTGTCGGGTCAAGACCGCCGCCGTAGTTTTCCGGCAGAGAATAGCTCTTGTTCACGATGAGCACACCGTTTATATATGTTACTCCGTTCCTGACCTCGACCCTGTCCTTAGACCTGACATTCACACAACAGCTGGATTCCTTGCCGTTATATGTCCTGACCGTGATATATGCCTTTCCGGGTCTGAGCGCGGTAAAGCTTCCCTTTTCTGCGGATGTGAGTTTCAGTATGGAGGAATTGCTGGTGCGGTAGGTTCTTCGGTATGCGGTCGCGCCGGCATTGACAGATGACGAAAGCGTATAGCTCTCCCCCTCGTCAAGCGTCAGGATACCCTTTGAGATCCTGACCCACGAGGGCGCTTTTCCTACTATGACCTTGCATGAAGATTCCTTGCCGTTATATGTGCGTACAGTCACATATGCAGTGCCCGGCTTCATCGCAACGATATCGCCCTGCCAGTTTGTGCGCGTCATTTTTACGACGGAACTGTTGCTTGTGCGGTAGGTGCGGTTGTAGCAGGCCTCGCGGCTGTCTATTGCCGAGCCGAAGGAGAATTTTTCCCCTACTCCAAGCTCCACAAGCCCCCTGGTTATCCTTATGCTTTTCGGCGCAGGTCTGACGATAACAAGACAGTTTGCGATCCTGCCGTTGTAAAGCCGTACCTGTACCCTTGCGGCACCGGCTTTTTTCGTAAGGAATTCCCCCTGCCATTCCGTTTTTGTCATACGGAGAATATTGGTATCGCTCGAAGAAAACACTCTCTTCGACGATGCAGAGCCGGCGGGGATCAGCGAGCTTACCTTTATCCTTTCCCCCACTCCGGCTATTATCCTGCTGGTCGGGAACGAAACCGACTGCGGAGCGTTTTTGACCGTTATCCTGCAGTATTTTTCCTCCCCGCCTGCCGTTTTTGCGTAAACATTAGCTGTGCCGCAGGAAACAGCATTTATATTGCCGTTTCTGTCAACGCTCACGACATTCCTGTCCGAGGTGCGCCATAATACCTCCTGATTCGCGTCAAGCTTTATGATCTCACCCTTGCCGAGCGAGATGCTGTATTTGCTCAGCTCCAGCGTCTGCGCCGCGCTGATATCTGCTGTTTTAAGCCAAGGGAAAACTGCTGCCATTACTGAAACGATCAGTGCAATTGAAATTGTAAGTGCGTAAATTTTTCTGAACATACTGATGCCTCTTTTCTCTCAGATTATTCTCACGATATCGGTAAAAAGACAGTGTGCCTTTGCGTGGCGCAGCTTTTTATTGATATGCAGACTCCCGAAATACCATTTCTTGTATGTTATATTATGCGAAAGCTCATCAAAGAAGGTGGACAGCGGATCAACCCTGCATTTGCGTATCATATGCGCCATATCCGTAAGGGACGGTTCATGGGTTATGATGTAATCGACCTTTCTGTCTACCTTATCGAGGTTTTCCACTGCATACTGCATTTCTATCATGGAGGGAAGCTCCTCCTTCCACCAGGTACCGTTTTCCCGGCGCAGCTCCTTATCATCGCTGTCACCGCCGCCGAAGGCAAAAAAGCTCTTTCCCTCAATAGTATATATTTCGCCGCGAAGGAGCTGATACAGGTTTCCCCCGAGGCACCGCACCCTGCCGCCATACATCTCCCTGACGGGGTATGATGACAAAAGTCCGAAATTTTCGTGTGTACCCTCTACGAACAGGGTCTTGAATTTTTTCTCGCGGATCTTTTTCAGATGCGCCTGTTCGGTTTTTGAATTATCCCACAGGAAACCGAAATCCCCGCAAACGATAAGACAATCGTCCTCCGCAAGCTTTTTCAGTTTTTTACTCTCAAATCTTTCATATTCGCCGTGAATATCTCCCGTAACGAGAACCATATATGATACTCCTTAAAAATTGACCGAATTTATCGGATTTTATTCTATAAATTTTTACAAAATTAGGTTTGAGTTTTATCTTTAAATAAGGTACAATATAAGTTGGATATTCTCCTTTATAAATACCGGAGTCTGTCCTGAATAAATTATAACATAAATATCTGCCTCATACAATCGCCCGGGCGATAAAATATTTATCAGGAAGTTTCCTGAAGCCCGTCCGGAACATAAAGCGGCACGCCGGCGGAGTGCCTCCGGTGCGTGCCCGCACTGGACAACACGCGGTGCGTGCCCGCACTGGGCAATTCGCGGGGTTCGCTCCACTCCGTTCCGCTCTGCACTCATACCGAACATTCACTACTCGCGGTCTTTACTTTATTGACAGGTGCGGCTTTGCTAAATGTGGAATGTGGAAAGTGGAATTTGGAATTGTTGTTACACTTCGCCTTCGGCTCAGCTTTTTTACAAGTCGAACATTCACTACTCGCGGTCGTTACTTATTGACAGGTGCGCCGCCGTTCTGTTCCCCGCGGCTTTAATAACGATCGCGGCTTATTAAGTTTCCTTACGGGTGCAGAGTGAGCGGAGCGGCGGAGTGCCTCCGCTGTCAATTCGCGGGGGTCGCTCCACTCCGTTCCGCTCTGCACTCATACCGAACATTCACTACTCGCGGTCTATACTTTATGACAGGTGCGCCGCCGCAAGCAGACGGAAAGATCG
>CADCGS010000123.1 GCA_902801055.1 uncultured Ruminococcus sp.
GAAGGCAGGGAAGAATCAGCACTGCGCTTTTTCTATGAATATGCGCAGCCGGTTGCAGGTCAGGGTCATTTTATCCATACCTACAAGTGCGACGGTAACCCGATCCCCTCATTCGAGGGCGAGCCGACTCCTGTAAATATCAGCGGTGATATAGATACATTTACAGATGATGTATGGAATTCGCTTAACGAGGATAACAAAGTATCCATCTATACAAGATTCATTGATCTTGCATCAGGTGAATTTGAAGACAGAATAATCAATAAGAATGTTTGATCTATGACCGGATATGATTCCGGAAGAAAGGGGAAATCATAAATGAACGAGCTGGAACTTAAATACGGCTGCAATCCTAATCAGAAGCCGTCAAAGATATATATGGAGGATGGTAAGGAGCTTCCCGTTACGGTGCTTAACGGCAGACCCGGATACATCAATTTTCTTGATGCATTCAACAGCTGGCAGCTTGTAAGCGAGCTTAAAGCTGCAACAGGACTTCCGGCAGCTGCTTCCTTCAAGCACGTTAGCCCTGCCGGTGCAGCGATTGCGACCGAGCTGAGCGATACATTAAAGAAAATATATTTTGTTGATGATCTGGAGCTTTCTCCCATCGCAAGTGCTTACGCAAAGGCAAGAGGAGCGGACAGAATGTCCTCCTACGGCGACTGGGTAGCACTTTCCGATACCTGCGATAAGGAAACAGCTCTCCTTCTCAAAAGAGAGGTTTCCGACGGTATCATCGCTCCCGATTATACCGATGAGGCTCTTGAGATCCTGAAATCAAAGCGCAAGGGCACATACAATGTAGTCAAGATCGATCCTTCTTATGTTCCCGCTGCTGTTGAGCATAAGCAGGTTTACGGCATTACATTCGAGCAGGGCAGAAATGATCTGAAAATAGATGCCGATATGCTTAAAAATATCGTTACTGAAAACAAGGAATTCACAGATGCGGCTAAGCGCGATCTTATCATAGCACTTATCACTCTCAAATATACCCAGTCCAATTCCGTATGCTATGCAAAGGACGGTCAGGCTATTGGTGTTGGCGCCGGTCAGCAGTCAAGGATCCACTGCACAAGACTTGCAGGCAATAAGGCAGATATATGGTATCTGCGTCAGTGCCCGAAGGTACTTGCACTTCCTTTCAGAGAGGATATCCGCAGACCCGACAGAGATAATACCATTGATGTCTATATTTCAGATGATTATGAGGATGTACTTGCAGACGGCGTATGGGAGCAGTTCTTCACCGTTAAGCCCGAACCGCTTACCAAGGAGGAGAAGAAGCAGTGGCTCTCAACATTCAGCGGTGTTTCTCTCGGATCCGATGCATTTTTCCCGTTTGGTGACAATATCGAAAGAGCAAAGCGCAGCGGTGTACAGTATATCGCACAGCCCGGCGGATCCATCCGTGATGATAATGTTATTGATACCTGCAATAAATACGGCATGACAATGGCATTCACCGGTATCCGTCTGTTCCATCATTGATCGGAGGTAAGTATATGAAAATTCTTGTTGTCGGCAGCGGCGGACGTGAGCATACGATAATCCGTAAGCTCAAGGAAAGCCCTCGTGTCGAAAAGATATATGCTGCACCCGGAAACGGCGGCATTTCAAGGGATGCCAAGTGTGTTGCGATAGGTGCGATGGATAAGGATGGCATTGCGAAATTTGCCAAGGAAAACGATATTGATCTTGTTTTTGTTGCACCCGATGATCCGCTCGCAGACGGAATGGTAGATACCCTTACCGAAAACGGGATCCGTGCCTTCGGTCCGACCGCATCTGCCGCTATAATTGAGGGAAGCAAGGTTTTTTCAAAAAATCTTATGAAGAAATACGGTATTCCTACCGCAGCATATGAAGTATTCAATGATCCTGCAAAGGTAATGGAATATGTCGAAGCACAGAATAAATATCCTGTTGTTATCAAGGCTGACGGTCTTGCACTGGGCAAGGGCGTTATAATTGCAGCAAACCGCGATGAGGCTGCTGCTGCCGTAAAGGAGATAATGGAGGATAAGAAATTCGGCGATTCAGGTAATAATGTTGTTGTCGAGGAATTTCTTACCGGACCGGAGGTTTCAGTTCTCGCCTTTACAGACGGAAAGGTTGTAAAGCCGATGGTTTCCTCAAAGGATCACAAAAGAGCCTATGACAATGATGAGGGCCTCAATACCGGCGGTATGGGAACCATAAGCCCTAATCCGTATTATACCGATGAGATAGCTGAGATCTGCCGCAAGACGATCTTTGAACCGACGATCGCTGCAATGAACAGCGAAGGAAGGACCTTCAAAGGCTGCTTGTATTTCGGTCTGATGATAACTCCTGACGGTCCGAAGGTGATCGAATATAATGCCCGTTTCGGCGATCCCGAGGCTCAGGTCGTTCTTCCGAGACTCAGGACTGATCTTGTTGATATCATCGAAGCTGTAATAGACGAAAGACTTAGTGAGATCAATATTGAATGGAGCGATGAAGCTACAGCCTGTGTGGTAATGGCTTCGGGCGGATATCCTCTTGCGTACAAAAAGGGTCTGGAGATCACCGGACTTGATGAAAACGGTCAGGTTGACGGTGCGACAGTATACCATGCCGGTACAAAGTATGAGGACGGAAAATTCCTCACGAACGGCGGACGTGTCCTCGGTATAACAGCCTGTGGCAGTACGCTTGGCGATGCCCTTGCAAAAGCATATGCTGCCGTCGGAAGGATCAGCTTTGACGGAGTTCATTACCGTAAGGATATAGGTAAAATCAATTAATAATTCCATGTTTTTCCGGAGTAGAGGGATAAAATCCTCATACTCCGGATTTTTGTATATAATTTACGGTTTTTCCTTATATTTTTACTATACTTTTCTGTAAATTTGTTGTATAATCAAATCATGATAGATAAAAAAACTTTTAAAGAGAAAACTCTGGTCGTTTCAAAAAAGGAATATGACAAGCTTGTCGAAACGGCAAAAGCATATGAGATCCTCAAGGAAATGAACCGGAATCTTACTCTGCAGAACAAAAACCTGATAGCTGATAATCTCAGACTGAAAAGGATAGCAGATGCGAATATCGAGAAAAAAAGACTCATGATCGTTAAACGATTCAACAATATCCTGAATGAAGTTGAATTGATTTATGACAGGGAGGAGGCACGAAAGGGCAGGGATGCTCTGAAAGAGGACAGCGATAATGAGGTCTTGGAAATAATCAGAACGATTCGCAGTATGTGCCCGAATGATGAGCTGGATGATAATCTCAATTATTTCTTCAGCCGCATGAAGTACATTGATAAAAAGATGATCTGTCCGCTCTGTAATAAAGCGGTGACGATATGCAGTGAATTTCCTGTGACTTCACTTGTTAAATCCGAATCCAAGGCAATACTGACGGATGAGATATTCTACGGTTTCCGCTGCAGGACCTGTGATTATTCATTGAAAAATCTGTATGAAAATGTTTTGTATAAAAGACCTGTACTGGATAATCCCTATGTCGAAGCTGAAACGGCAGCAGATATTATAACAGAAAAATTCTGGCAGAATAAATCCCTGATGATGCAGGAATTGAACTGGAGCGACCTCGGTCTTACTCTTTCTCCTGCAACCATGTCGCTGTGGATGAGATCATTGTCTGAAAATAATCTTTCTGCTCTGTACGAGCTTTATCATAAGGTTCTGCTTAATGAAAAAATAATTTTTGCCGATGTATATAAGCTGTACAGCTATGATCTCGGAAGGAATAATATAACGGTCAATGAATCCTCACCGCTCTCTCTTTGGGTATACCGTACTCCCGGAAAATCAGATAAAAAGCTGATCTTCTTTGAAATATCCCAAAATGAGGATTTTTCTGCTGCGGCCTCTTTCCTTAAAAACTACAAGGGAATGATCCACACCGAAACGATCGATGCCTTTAAAAACGGATCGGCAGAATACAAAGTACTGCCTTTGTGGGAAAATGTCAGACGTCTTTTTGAGGAGGCGCTTGACGCTATGCATCCCCGCAGCCATAAAGGCTCACTCGCCAAGGAATGTCTTGGATTATGCGATAAGCTTACAGCATTTGAGGACAGCTTTATCGGCACAGACGACGATATCAGGCTTCAGCTGAGAATGTCAAAGTGCAGGCCTGTTACAGACAAGCTTTTTTCGATAGCAAAGGAATTCACAGCAAACGGAACCGACCCCGAAAAGATCGGCTATACAAGCAGGGCAATAGATTTCCTCTGCCTGTATGAAAATGAGCTTGATTATTATTACAGATATCCGGAGGTAGATCTTGATAATTCATGGTGCAGGAATGCAGCGTCTGAATTATCGAATGAGGAGGATAACTGGATAATAGTCAATACACCAAGCGGCTGCGGTATGTCAATGAAGGTCTACAGCATAATAAAGACGCTTCAGATGAATGATATAAACCCTGAGCGCTTTTTCACATTCTATCTCAAGGCATCGTCAAATCCGCAGATAAAGACCGATAAGAATAAATATCTTCCGTGGAAAGTACCGCCCGAGTGTTGTGAATTATATGAGATATAAAAATCATGCAGTAAAAACGATCAAGGCAATACCGCACAAATATAGTGCTGCAGATGCGCCTCCTGTTTTTTCGTCAGAATATGCAAAACGAGTGCCGCTGACCCGTCGGCTATCAAGCGTTTTTTTTGCAGAATGACGGAAAAAGATCAGGCTGATGTGGTGCTTAGCCGCCAGGCGGTCTTTGTGCTATATTGCCTTAATTATCTGGGTAATTTTTCCACGGCAAAGGCGACATAATACAAAATAATTATATAATTTACAAATAAAACCTTGTAATTTTGACGTTTAGGCTGTATAATATAATTAATTTCAATTTTAAGAAATAATAAATATTAGGAGGAATATCCTATGGCAGAAACTTCCCTAACTTTCAAGGGGACCCCGGCTCAGGAAGAAAAGCTCAAAGCTGTAATTGAACAGAATAAAGCTCTTCCCGGAGCACTTTTACCCGTACTTCACGAGGCACAGGAGATATACGGTTATGTTCCGATCGAGGTTCAGCAGATGGTTGCTGACGTCTTGGTACAGCGTGCTATGTAAAAGGCTCGGATAAGATTCTCGAGGAAGTCGAGAAGAAGCTCGGCATCAAGAGCGGTGAATGTACACCGGACGGTCTTTTCTCAATCGATTCCTGCCGCTGCGTAGGTGCGTGCGGTCTTGCACCGGTCATGATGATCGGTGAAGAGGTTTACGGTAAGCTTACCCCCAAGGAAGTCGGAAAAATTCTTGACAAATACATTAATGAGGAAGGGGGACAGCAGTAATGACTCTTGAAGAACTTAATAAGATCAAAAAAGAAAACGAAGAGCTCGTTATGGTCAGAAAGGTCGTAAAGGAGCAGGGCGAGGAAATGGCTAAGCACACCGGCTATCGCAAGCAGGTACTTGTTTGCGGCGGTACAGGCTGTACTTCATCCGGCAGCAAAAAGGTTCTTGCTGCTCTCGACAAAGCTTTGAAGGAAAATGGTCTTGAGGAAGAGATCCTCGTAGTAAGAACCGGATGCTTCGGTCTTTGCTCACTTGGCCCGATCATGATCGTATATCCTGAAGGATGCTTCTATGCACAGGCTACACCGGAAGGAGTAGAGCGTATAGTAAAGGAGCACCTCAAGGAAGGAAATATCGTAAAGGATCTTCTTTACAAGGAAACTGTACATGAAGACGGTTCCATTATTTCTCTTTCTGAAACAAACTTCTATAAAAAGCAGATGAGAATAGCTCTGAGGAACTGCGGTGTTATTGATCCTGAAAATATCAAGGAGTATATCGCACTCGACGGTTATCAGGCACTTTATAAGGCACTCACCACAATGACTCCTGACGAGGTTATCCAGGAGGTTCTCGATTCCGGTCTTCGCGGAAGAGGCGGCGGCGGATTCCCGACCGGCAGAAAGTGGATGTTTGCAAAGGCTTCACCCGGAGATATCAAGTATGTTGCTTGTAATGCAGACGAAGGTGACCCGGGCGCATTCATGGATCGTTCCATTCTCGAGGGCGACCCGCAGTGTATCATCGAGGCTATGGCTATCGCAGGCTATGCTATCGGCGCACACAAGGGCTTCGTATATGTTCGTGCTGAATATCCGATCGCAGTTGAAAGACTCCGCATCGCTATCGAGCAGGCAAGAGAATACGGCTTCCTCGGTGAGAATATTCTCGGCACAGGCTTTGATTTCGATATGGAGATCCGTCTCGGCGCAGGCGCATTCGTATGCGGTGAGGAAACAGCGCTTATGACCTCCATCGAAGGCAACAGAGGCGAGCCTCGTCCCCGTCCTCCGTTCCCGGCGATCAAGGGTCTGTTTGAGAAACCCACAGTTCTCAATAACGTTGAAACTTATGCTAATATCGCCCAGATCATCTATAAGGGCGCAAAATGGTATTCATCAATCGGTACAGAGAAGAGCAGAGGTACAAAGGTATTCGCTCTCGGCGGTAAGATCACAAACGTAGGTCTTGTCGAAATTCCGATGGGTACTACACTCCGTGAGATCATCGAAGCGATCGGCGGCGGCATCCCGAACGGAAAGAAATTCAAGGCTGCTCAGACAGGCGGTCCTTCCGGAGGATGTATCCCCGCAGAGCATATAGATACTCCGATCGACTATGACGGACTTATCGCTATCGGCTCAATGATGGGTTCAGGCGGTATGATCATTCTCGACGAAGATACCTGTATGGTAGATATTGCAAAATTCTATCTTGAATTTACCGTTGATGAAAGCTGCGGTAAGTGTACTCCGTGCCGTGTAGGTACAAGAAGACTTCTCCAGTATCTGGATAAGATCACACAGGGTAAGGGTGAGATGGAAGACCTTGAAAAAATCGAGGAGCTTGCTACCCATATGCAGAAGTCATCTCTCTGCGCACTCGGTCAGACTGCACCTAACCCGATCCTTTCAACTGTCAAGTTCTTCAGAGATGAATATATAGCTCATATTCAGGATAAGACCTGTCCCGCAGGTGTTTGTAAATCTCTTATCCGTTATGAGATCATCGCCGATAAATGTAAGGGCTGTACTCTTTGTGCAAGGAATTGTCCTGTCAAAGCTATTACAGGTACTGTTAAGCAGCCTCACGTTATCGATCCGGATAAATGTATCAAGTGCGGCGTCTGCATGAGCAACTGTAAGTTCGGCGCTATTGTAACGAAATAAGGAGGGGTATGATTCATGGAAACAGTACATCTGAAAATAAATAATATCCCTGTTGAAGTGCCAAAGGGTTATACTATTCTGCAGGCTGCTAAACAGGCAAATATCGAAATACCGACATTGTGCTACCTGAAGGATATCAACTGCATAGGTGCCTGTCGTGTATGTATGGTCGAAGCAAAGATGAATGGCAGACCCATGAGAGGTCTCCTCGCTGCCTGCGTATATCCGGCAGAGGAGGGTCTGGAGGTATTTACAAATACTCCTGCCGTTATCAAGTCAAGAAAGACTACTATCGAGCTTCTGCTTTCAACTCACCATAAGAAATGTCTTTCCTGTGTACGCAACAACAACTGTGAGCTCCAGAAGCTTGCTCTTGAATATGGCGTAGATGAGGATCGTTTCACATCTGAGGAGCCGATCTATGAGATCGACGAACAGTCACCCTATATAGTACGTGATAACAATAAGTGCGTAAACTGTATGCGCTGCGTAGCCGCCTGTAAGAATGTACAGACAGTATCTGTTATCGGTGCTATCAGAAGAGGCTATCAGGTTCATGTCGGCAGCCCGTTTGACAAGAGCCTCAATGATTCTCCGTGCGTAGGCTGCGGTCAGTGTATCGTAAGCTGCCCGGTAGGCGCTCTTACCGAAAAATCACAGGAAGACAAGGTATGGGATGCTATCAATGATCCTGAGAAGGAGGTTCTCTTCTTCACAGCTCCTTCTATCAAGGCTACACTCGGCGAAAGCTTCGGTATGCCTATCGGTACAAATGTAGAGAGCAAGATGCCTGCTGCTATCCGCCGTCTCGGCGAAGGCGTAAAGGCATTCAATATGGACTTCACTGCTGACCTTACAATTCTTGAGGAAGCTAATGAGCTTATCCAGAGAGTTCAGAACGGCGGCACACTTCCAATGTTCACATCATGCTGCCCCGGCTGGGTCAAGTTTGTTGAGCATTATTATCCGGAATTCATTCCGAAC
>CADCGS010000124.1 GCA_902801055.1 uncultured Ruminococcus sp.
AGAGCCTTTGGTGGGGGCGCGGGTGTCCAGTGGACACCTCTCAGCCGCAGGCTGAGAAGCGCCGACCGAGCCGGCAGGCGAGACCTGGGGCAAAGCCCCGGGAAGGTTGACAAGGTGGGGGATTTGGTATACAATATAGGTATTGTATACATATTACTAAAAAAGGAGAATCAGTAATGTATATATTTGAAACAGAAATCAATAACAAGAAGGTAAAGCTTTATTCCAATCATCCTCTGAAAAATGCGGCGACCGCACTTCTCAGAACACTTAATCAGGTAAGCCAGAAAACAAATATCTTTAACCCGACATTTGCTATGAATTACGGCTGGGCAAGATATTTCCTCAACAAGAGATCAGATAAGAATGTATCCTACTATGTAGTGCAGACTGCGGATTACAAAAATAATCCGTCACAGCTCCGTACAGATGACTGCTCCGATGCTCTTGTTATACAGAATATGCAGGTCGATACCAATATGAAGGCAAATGTCAGAAGACCTGAGCCTACCCTTTATTCCGATACGATCCTCGTCCTTAAAGAGGCAATTGATGCTCCCGATGTATACCTTAACCGTACAGAGCCGGCTAAAAACGGCGATTCCGGCTGGTATTTCGGTCTGCTCAACGATGAGCGCGAGGGTCAGCATGATAATGATGAATTCATTACCGTTCCTACAAGCGAACTGATGAAATTCAGGGGCGAGGCTCTGCGCGTTCTTCAGATGCCTGTTGGTACGCTCGCTGTGTTCCACGATAACGAAATGACGGCTCTTGTAGATAAGGACGATAATCCTCTCAATTTCACAACAGCCGACGACAGAAAACGCGCTATCGCTGCAAAAAAAGCAGCTGAGGCTGCTGAGGCTGAGACCGGGGATGCTGCCGGAGACGACGCCGAAGAAAAAACTGCGGACGGAGAAGAATAATGTACCGCCTTATCACACATCAGGGTAAGGCAAGAAGAGGAGAATTTGCTACCGTACACGGTACGGTGCAGACTCCCGCTTTTATGAATGTGGCTACCTGCGGCGCAATAAAAGGAGCTGTTTCGGCTCTTGATCTCAGGGATCTGCGCTGCCAGGTGCAGCTTTGCAATACCTATCACCTTCATCTGCGCCCCGGAGACGAAAATGTAAAAAAACTCGGGGGACTGCATAAATTCACAAGATGGGACGGCCCTATCCTTACCGACAGCGGCGGCTTTCAGGTCTTTTCACTCGCAAAGCTCCGTAATATAAAAGAAGAGGGCGTGACCTTCGCCTCCCATATCGACGGACACCGTATCTTTATGGGACCGGAGGAAAGTATGACGATCCAATCTAATCTCGGCTCGACTATCGCGATGGCTTTCGATGAATGTATCGAAAATCCGGCTGAGTACGGCTATACAAAAAATTCCTGCGACAGGACATACCGCTGGCTCGTGCGCTGCCGCGATAAAATCCAGGAGCTTAACAGCCGTGAGGATACGGTGAATCCGCATCAGCTGCTTTTCGGGATAAATCAGGGCTCGACCTATGATGATCTGCGTATCGGGCATATGAAGCGCATCGCGGAGCTTGATCTCGACGGATATGCCGTGGGCGGTCTTGCAGTGGGAGAAACAGCAGAGCAGATGTACCATATCCTCGATATCGTTGAGGAATATATGCCTGCTGATAAACCAAGATACCTTATGGGCGTCGGTACGCCTGTCAATATCCTCGAGGCAGTCCACAGAGGAATAGATCTTTTCGACTGCGTTATGCCGACACGCAATGCACGTCATGCCAATATCTTTACCTGGAGCGGCAGACGCAATATGATGAATGAAAAATATTCACTCGACGAAAAGCCGCTTGATGAGGAATGTGACTGCCCTGTCTGCCGTAATTTTACAAGGGCATATATTCGCCATCTGTTCAAAAGCGGTGAAATGCTCGCCATGCGTCTGTGCGTGATGCATAACATATGGTTCTTCAATACTCTGCTCATGCGCATAAGAGAAAATATCGAAGCGGGAACTTTTGAGGAATTTTATACTAAATACCGTGAAATTCTTGATAAGAGAATATAAATTATGACACTTGCGGCGATATCCGTAAGCTGATATAATCTATATGTATATATTTGTGCATTGCAGAAAGGAAAAGGGAAAATGAATATGTTATTTTTGGATCAGGCAGCTCAGCAGGGCGGAAGCGCTCTTGCAACCTTCGGAATGTTCGGATTCTGGATCCTTATTTTTGTGGCGCTGTACTTTATAATCCTCCGCCCGCAGAAAAAGAAGCAGAAGGAAGAGGATGCACTCCGCAACAGTATTGAGATAGGCGATGATGTAACAACGATCGGCGGTATCGTCGGCAGGATCATTGCTATCCGCGAGGATGACGAGACTATCGTTATCGAAACAGGCAGCGACAAGACCCGTATCCGCTTCAAGAAATGGGCGATAAGCTCTGTAGATACTCCTGAAAAGCAGCCCAAGAAGGAAGACAAGAAAAAGAATTCCAAAAAGGATAAGGCTGACGATAAGGAAGATGAAAAAAAGGTCAAGCTCTCTAAGGACGATACCGAGGACGAGGAATGATCTGTCATTAAATCCGCTGCCCCTGAATATATTAAACAAGGAGCAAAGATCCAACAAGCTCGCTTGATTGGAGCGAGCGACGCCGTCAACAGACGTCGTGGAGCTTTAGCTCCTGCGGGCGTCGGTGGGGGATTTTAACTCACCACCGACGGACGCATGGCACCCGCCGCCTATAGAGGCGGGGGACATCGACGTCTGTTATACAAAATATATGCATGGGGTTGAGCTGATGAATGAGGTTAAGCGAAGGTTTTTTTCGGCAGCCGCAGGAGCGCTTGCAGGCTCGGTCATACTGATGCTGTTTATGGCGCTGGTGTCTGCTTTGCTGCTGAAAGCCATGGCCGCAGGAGATGCTGCGCTCGCCGCAGCCGGTATGCTTTGTGCGGCGGCAGGAGCTTTTGCCGGAGGTTTTCTGGCGTCAAGGCTCAGCCGCAGTGCGGGACTTGTTACGGGCGCGGTATGCGGGACGCTGATGTTCCTGCTTATATTGACGATAAATATTCCTTTGGGAAATATTCCCGGAGCAGTAAGCCTGCTGCGCGCACTGATAATGATATTATCCGGCTCGTTCGGAGGAGTGTGCGGCGTTGGCGGCAAAAGAAGGCGCAGAAAAAGAAGAAAATAATTATTGAGCCTGTGCGGCTTGAAATTATTGTATGTTTGTGCTAAAATATAGTTGATAATTAAATTACCGGAAAGGGTGATACAGATGACAAAA
Source organism: uncultured Ruminococcus sp. (assembly GCA_902801055.1). GTDB lineage: Bacteria > Bacillota > Clostridia > Oscillospirales > Acutalibacteraceae > UBA1213. The sequence goes on from CADCGS010000124.1 coordinate 3,291, forward strand.
AAGCATATCAAAACTCTTAATAAGGCTAATCTCAAGGAATCCGCTGTAAAGGGCGGCTGCGGCGAGTGCCAGGCATCCTGCCAGTCCGCCTGCAAGACTTCCTGTACTGTAGCTAACCAGAAGTGTGAGAAGTAATTTCTCCGAAAGAACCGATAAGGGGCGGATATAGTGTCCGCCCTTTATTTATGTACGGAAAAAGCTTAATAAAAAGGGGAAGAAAAAAGAATGATCCATAAGTATAAACTCGGCGGATACAATATCTGTCTGGATGTACACAGCGGTGCAGTACATCTGCTTGATGACTGTGCATATGATATACTCGATATACTTGAAAAAAAGGAAAAGCTGCATGAGCTGCCCGATGAAGAGGTCTATGCCGTCCTTGAAGGAAAATACGACAGGGAGGAGATCGCCGATACCTATGAAGCCTTGTATGAAATCTACAAGGACGGGCTGCTTTTCTCTCCGGATGATTACGAGCAGTTTGCCGGGAGGATGACAAAGGCTCCGATCAAATCAATGTGTATCAATATATCCCATGACTGCAATCTCAGGTGCGAATACTGTTTTGCGGCAAAGGGAGATTTCGGTCAGGGGCGCTGCCTTATGCCGCTTGAAACAGCAAAGAAGGCAATAGATTTCATTATTGCGAATTCCGGTGCAAGGCGCAACCTCGAAGTCGATTTCTTCGGCGGAGAGCCGCTCATGAATTTCGATGTCGTAAAGCAGACGGTCGAATATGCAAGAAGCGTCGAAAAGAAATACAACAAGAATTTCCGTTTTACCATCACGACGAACGGTCTTTTGCTTGATGATGACAAAATAGAATATATCAACCGCGAGATGAATAATGCGGTTTTGTCCCTTGACGGCAGAAAGGAAGTAAACGACCGCATGAGGGTCACTCCGAACGGTAAGGGCTGTTATGATATTATTGTTCCGAAATACCAGAAGCTTGTAGCGGGCAGGGGCGACAAGGATTATTATATCCGCGGCACATTTACAAAATACAATCTTGATTTTACGAATGATGTCCTTCATTTCAAGGAGCTTGGCTTTGACCAGCTTTCCATCGAGCCGGTAGTTTCCGACCCGAAGCTTGATTATTCCATCAAATACGACGATCTGCCGAGGGTATTTGAGGAATACGAAAAGCTTGCCGATACGATCATAAAATCACGCAGAAAGGGAGAGTATTACAATTTCTTCCATTTCATGATCGACCTGAATCAGGGACCCTGTGCAATAAAGCGTCTGCGCGGCTGCGGCTGCGGAAACGAATATGTTGCCGTGACACCGCAGGGGGATATATATCCATGTCATCAGTTTGTAGGCATGGAGCAGTTTAAGATGGGTAATCTGCATGACGGCACCTTCAATACTGAAATGAAGGAGGATTTCGCGAGAGCGAATGTCTACAGCAAGGAAAACTGCAAGGATTGCTGGGCGAAATTCTATTGCTCGGGCGGATGCAACGCCAACAATTACCAGTATGAAGGAGATATCCGCAAATCGCACAAGACCTCATGTGAGCTTGAGAAAAAGCGTCTCGAATGTGCTATCATGATAAAGGCAGCTCTTGCCGAGGACGATGACGAGATACCGTGTGACGGCGAGGACTGTTTTACTGGGTGCGTAAAATGAAATATATGTTGCTGGGCTCCCCCCCTGCTGGGCTGCCGGGTCTCGCCTGCCGGCTCGGTCGGCGCTTCTCAGCCTGCGGCTGAGAGGTGTCCACTGGACACCCGCGCCCCCCGCCAGGGAGCAAGC
>CADCGS010000125.1 GCA_902801055.1 uncultured Ruminococcus sp.
CTTTCTCGCAAAGCACATTCCGTAGATAATGGAGCGCTTGTAAGATTTTGTGGAGTCTATCTCCGCGAAAAACATTGCATGATAGAACAGGAACAGACAGAGGAATGCTGTCGAGATAACATCATACATTTCCGTGGAATGGATAGAAACCTTTGAATAGTTGATAAACAGCACGATAAGCCTGCCGCACGCCCATATCGGAAGCGCAAGGGCGAGCACCGGGGCTTTTTTCAGACCGTTGTGTCCGGTAATGGAAATGCAGGCGCAGTACAGCATGACGATGCCGCCGCATATACCGCAGATGCAGGAAATAAGGTTTTCGGTGCGGTTAGTCTCTGCGCCGATGGAAAGCATAGAGATAACGCCCCCGCCGAGAACAGCGACCGATGCAATGAATCCCAGAAAACCTGCCGGGATATTCTTTGTCGGCTGAGCCGTGACCTTTGCTTTGCGAACGGCGATAAGCATAACCCAGCCGGTCAGAAGCATAAGAATTATCGAAGCGATAAAAATACCGTTGCACGCATCATGACCGAGGATGAATTTACTGTTGCCTCTGCTAAAAAACGTATCCCCGAGCTTGGCGGCTGCTCCAATGATACCGAGCAGAAGTGTCGGTATCCAGAACTTTTTCAGTTTCATAGAAAGATCTCCTTTATTTCGTAGATTAATTATCAGTCATCTGTACGATCAGCAAGCGGAACATATTCTTTGCCGTGAACCATAGAGCGGTACGCCGGACGGATTATCCTGCCGCCGTAGCTGACCTCCTCTATACGATGAGCGCACCAGCCTGCGATACGTGATACCGCAAAGAGCGGAGTAAACATTTCACTGGGTATACCCAGCATATCATATACAAAGCCTGAATAAAAATCAACATTGGCACAAATGATCTTGCTGCTGCCCTTGACCTCCTTCATAACGCGGGGGGTAACCTTTTCGACAGTGCGGTAAAGATCGTATTCATCAGTCATATTCTTTTCCATAGCGATCTTTCCGGCGGTCTCCCTGAGTATCTCGGCGCGAGGGTCAGACAGGGTATAGATCGCATGGCCGAAGCCGTAAACAAGACCGCTGCCGTCGCCGTTTTCCTTGCGGATAATTCCGGCGAGGTAGTTATATATTTCGTCCTCATCCCTCCAGTTTCTGACCTTTTCTTTAAGGTCGTTCATCATGGAGCGTACTCTGAGGTTAGCGCCGCCGTGGCGGGGGCCTTTAAGTGCGCCGATAGCCGCCGCAATTGCGGAATAAGTATCCGTACCGGAGGACGAAAGCACGCGGGTGGTGAAGGTAGAGTTATTACCGCCGCCGTGTTCCGCATGGAGTATCATGCAAAGGTCGAGCAGCTTAGCCTCGGAATCGGTAAATTTCATATCGAAGCGAAGTGCGCGCAGTATAGATTCGCTTGTCGAGAGGGTCAGATCGATCGGGTGGAAGAACATACTCTGTTTATCGAAAGCCCTGCGCTTTACCTGATACGCATAGGTCATTATAGTCGGCAGCGAAGCGATAAGCTGTATTGACTGGCGCATAGTATTTTCGAGCGAGGTATCGTCCGGGTTAGGGTCGGTAGTATAAAGTCCCAGGACAGAATGTGCAAGTTTATTCATGATATCTGCTGACGGGAATTTAAGGATCATATCCTCCGCAAAATTCTGCGGCAGTTCACGGAACGAGCCGAGAATATCCTTAAAGCGGGCGAGATGTTTTTCATCCGGCAGAAAGCCGAACAGGAGCAGCCATGCTGTTTCCTCATATCCGAAGCGGTTTTCAGCGATACAAGCGCTGATAATATCCCTGACATCATAGCCGCGGTATGTAAGTTTTCCCTTATCGGGGATACGTTCACCGTCCGCGATCACAAAGCCGTGTACATTACAGATGTTGGTAAGACCTGCCATAACACCTGTACCATCGGGGTTACGCAGACCGCGTTTAACGCCGTAGGTCAGATAATCCTGACTATTAAAGCCGTTATGCCGGCGATACTCATCGCACAGATCCGACAGCTTTTTATCATAAAAATCATTATTATCGTTCATACTATATCCTCCCTTTCTGAGGTTATAATTTCAAGCTGATGCATTACTAAATATCAAATCCAATTTTTATATAATAATACAACTTATATTCTACCATTTCTCCCCCTGAAATGTCAAGACCGGCGCGCCGCCGGTGTCAATTTCGCGATGGTAGTTCTTCCCTTTCCCGACTGTTGAAGTCGCGACTGCTACTTTCTTCCAAAACCCGACTATTGAAGTAGTGGCTATTACTTTCTTCCGTCCGCGAGTTAAAAAGTAATGCCTTGTAGGAACTAAGGACGCGTAATAGGGAGCGCAGGCTCTGCGCCCGCGAGCACGCGCTCGCAGACAAAAAGAAACCGCCCCGGAAGTCGGGGCGGGGGGAGTATCGTTTATCTTCTTTCTACGGAAGTGCTATAATATTGTACTTCTATTGTCTTTTCAATCATTTCGTAAGCATCCATAGACTTTTCACTCTGGGGGAACCAACCGGTTATAGTATTATACATATCATTCAGATATGATTCGATAGTTGTGATCTCAGATGAGGTGAGTTCTTTTTTGCATTCAGAATAAGACTTGCATACCGTCATGACAAAGTCGAGCATATAGTCTTCATCATAATCTATTCGTGCAGGATCAAGTCCGTCCTTATAATATCCTGCATTTGACACAAGCAAGATTGCCGCGTTCTTCTGTCCATTAGCTATTATGTCCTGTTCTGCATACATTTTGTCAATTTCAGCCTTCCATTTTTTTCCTTCTTCTGTAGAACAGAATTCTTCTTCATCAGCTTTGGCTTTCCAGTATTCTTCTTCACGCCCCTCTTCTTTTGCAATTTCGAGTTCTGTTTTTGTTCCGTATTTTATTTTATCGGCTTTTCTTTTCTCAATCATCTGTTGTTTTTCTTCATTACTGTATTTTATTTCAGTAGGAAGTCTGCCCTCATTGAGAGCGTTGCAATACTCGGGATCATTCAGAATATCATCTGTTTTTTCACCAAGATCCATTGCAAGAACGCCGACCGAACAAAGTGATAGAGCCATCACACCTATAATACAGCTCATTATTATACCTTTTTTCTTACTTTTCATGATAACCATCCTTTCATCATATCATATGCACTATTTCTATACTATAGTCGTGAGAAGTTTCGGCTCCGATTTGCTTCAAAAAATACCATAAAGTAGTATAGTTTAATTGAGAATTACCGGAATGTGTGCAAACCATACAATCTTTTAATGGCTGCCAATATACTTTTCCAACATATGTGCCGGAACCATAAGCTTCTTCTTTAGTATAAAGTGTAAAGATATTTTTAATTCCACTGGCGGTATTTTTTCTTACAAGAATAATATCACCTTTAAAACAGAATTTATTATTCCAACCTGAATCTCCTGTGGTCATATGAACAATGTCATACGCATCAATGATGTATGGACAAACAGACATATCCATAGTATCTACCCAAAAACTTCTAAATGCTGTTGGTATATACCAAGATGTAGTTATTGTCCAATTCTGACCTAAAGTTACAGAATCAAGAATTGCATTAGGATTGTGATTAAGTTTATTTATATACCACCAATTATTCCATTGGTTTTCTGGTTTATAATAATCAAATCCGCTTGCTGTTAAGCATTGAGAAGCAAAATTTGTACTTTCATATGCTAAATGATCATTCATAGTACAATTATCAAAATTTGGATATGTTACCAAGCGGTGGTTAGAGTTTTCAGATGCATACTGTCGTCCAAAGTAATTATCATATCCTACCGGTTCAAAGAGCCATTGATCGCTCCATTCTACTCCTGTCTGATCCTGCACAATAGAAGTATTGTCATAAATCGAAGCATTATTCGCTACAAGAGCAAGTATGCTGTTGCTTGCCACTGTCATAAGTCGGTGAGCAGCATTTCCGAGACTTCCGGTTACAACGAAATACTTTCTGTTGCCGCAAGAAGAAGGCGTGGTTAATTTAGCTTGCAAACCCGAGAGTCCGCTCCCATTGGGCATAGCTATAACATAATTTGTGTTAAAAGCATAAAAAACATAGAAACCGCTGTTTGAGCCGGTATCACCGGTATAGTGAAGCTTCCACTTTTGGTTATTATCCCCTGTGAAATGCCACTGAACAATATTGGCGTCAGATGTAAAGCTTCCGCCCTGAACAGTCATATATTTGCCGCTTTTTACATTCTTGATGTAATAATAATCATCTTCCTCTACGTATGTCAGATGCGCCGCATTCGCGACCTTTGGCGGTACACCGAAACATATCGCCGACAGCATAATTGCCAGCATAAGCACTACCGACATAAGTTTTCTCGTTTTGTGTGATCTTACAATCATATGAAATCACTCCTTCTTTGATTTTTTATTCCAAGCCTGTCAGATCGTGCGGGGATAATGCCGGGCTCCTTTCTTCTGTCTGCTTATTGACCGACAGACCTGTTTACCGTGTAATATATCAAAAATTGTGATACACCTTATTGATAAAATTATATCACCGATTCACAAACAATACAATTGACAGTTGTCACAAATGTAAACATATTTTTTGTGAACTGTATCTAAACACGTTCACAATTGAAGTTGCTTCGTTATCCGGCTCTCCGGACGATCAATACCAACATAACGCTTCTATTTATAATAACGCAAAAAATCGTATCTCGGGGACATTTTTTCTCAAATAATTTTGCGAAGCACCGCAGCGGTCAATTACGCTGCAAAAGTTTTTCCGATACCCGACTGTCGAAGCCGCGCCGGCGTGCCGCCGGTGTCAATTCGCGATGGTAGTTCTTCCCTTTCCCGACTGTTACTTTCTTCCGTCCGCGAGTCAGAAAGTTATGCCTTGTAAGAACTAAGGACGCGTAATAGGGAGCGCAGGAATACCGCTTGTGACAAAGACATATAATTCTGCGAGGACTTCTTTGACTTTGCGCCCTGCGCGGTCATTTGCAAAGCTTACTGGAGGATAAAATGATAAAACGTATACTGTTTATTCTGATCTGTCTT
>CADCGS010000126.1 GCA_902801055.1 uncultured Ruminococcus sp.
GTTCTTCTCCCCGTCCATGGTCCAGACCGTCACCTTTACGCTCAGGTCCAGATGGCCCGGACACTCCTGGTATTCTTCGATATTGTCGTAGCCGGCCTCATTGCCCTGCTCGGCGATAAGGTCCGCCTCCAATGCCGCAGCCTGCCCGGTCGGGTCGGCGGAAACCTGTCCGGTCCCGGCCGCTGCGCCTTCTGCCGCCTGCACCATGACGGCATCTCCCGCTGCCCCGGCATTCTGTGCCAGCTCAGACGCCGTCGCCATGGCGAGAACCGCATCCCCGGCATCCCCTTCCAGCTCGGAGGAGGTGGCCTTCTTCGTCCGGTTGCCCTTCTTCATGGCCTTTTCCACGGCCTCCCGGGTCAGGCAGTCCGTGTCGTAATAGACCTTGCTCATGGACATGGAGGACTTGTGGGATGCCTTCCACAGCTCATTGGCATATCTGGAAAATGTTTCCGTAAAGCAGGCGCTAAAGCATCCAAACTGGTCAATGGGTGCAAAGATAACAATTGATTCATCCACAATGATGAATAAAGGACTTGAAGTTATCGAGGCATCATGGCTTTTTGACTGCACTGACGATCAGATAGAGGTACTTATCCACAGGGAAAGCATAATTCATTCAATGATAAGGCTGAAGGATAATGCAGTTATCGCACAGCTTGGCGTTCCTGATATGAGAATACCCATACAGTATGCTCTGACCTATCCGGACAGACTGCCTTCTCCTGCGGCAGCGCTTGATTTTTCGGAAATAACGTCAATGAGCTTCTATAAACCTGATACCGAAACATTCAGCTGTCTGGCTATTTGCCGCGACGCTCTCAGGCGCGGAGGACTGTATCCTACTGTTGCAAATGCTGCAAATGAAGTCGCTGTCGATATGTTTCTTCATGAGAAAATACGTTTCCTTGATATTGCCGATATTGTTGGCAATGCAGTTGCATCCTTCGATGCCGGTTCAGCAGATCCGTCTCTTGTTGACATTCTTGATGCCGATAAGGAAACACGCATAAAAATAAGAAAAAAATACTAAGGAACCTTTTATGTAATGGTTCCTGACCGGAGATGATATGTCATAGATATTGCATTACTTATAATAATAGGAATTATTCTTTTTGAGCTGATCGTTTTCTTCCATGAAGGCGGGCATTTTATTACTGCAAAGCTTTGCGGAGTAAAGGTAAACGAATTTGCTCTCGGTATGGGACCGAAAATCATTAAATTCAAAAAGGGCGAGACACTGTATTCATTGCGTCTTTTTCCGATAGGCGGATTCTGCGCCATGGAGGGTGAAGATGATAACAGTGATGATGAAAGATCCTTCGGAAAAAAGAAGGTCTGGCAGCGTATGATAATTGTTGTTGCCGGAGCTGTTATGAATATACTTTTCGGTCTGGTGCTTATGATGATTACGCTTGCACCGAATAAATACTTTGCTTCTACTACGATAGCTGTATTTTCGGATAATTCTACATCCTCACAGCAGCTCCAGGTCGGAGATGAAATAAAATCAATAAACGGATATCATATAGATACCATTACTGACCTGAGCTTTTCTCTTGCAACAGCAAAATCCAACAAGCTTGATATCACTGTTTCAAGAAACGGCGAGAGCAAAAGCTTCAAGGATGTTACCTTCCCGACAGTGAAGAAGGACGACAAGGAAATAATACAGCTTGATTTCAAGGTAGAGGCTATAGATAATAATATCGGAACATTGATCTCACAGACGTTCAAATCCACCTTCTCAACCGTAAAAATGGTATGGGCAAGTCTTATCGGACTTATAAAAGGACAATTCAGTCTGAATGAAGTTTCCGGCCCTGTGGGAATGACATCTGCGATATCACAGGCAACTGCCTCCGGATTGGAAACAAGCTTTGTTGATGGTCTTATGAATTTGATCTACGTGATGATGATAATAACTGTAAACCTCGGCGTTGTAAACCTTCTGCCTCTTCCGGCACTTGACGGAGGAAGACTTGTATTCCTCATTATTGAGGCTATAAGACGTAAACCGATAAAACCTGAGCATGAAGGATATGTTCATGCTGCCGGAATGATTCTTCTGCTTACATTTATGGTAATTATTACGATCAAGGATGTTATTCAGTTGGTATTCTGACGGAGATGATTAATATGGAAAGAAGAAAAACAAGACAGATAAACAGCAAAAGCATTAAGATCGGAAGCAATTTTGATATTACTGTACAGTCTATGCTTAATATTCCTTCAACCGATATTGAGGGAAGCGTACGTCAATCGGTGGCTCTTGAAAAAGCCGGCTGTGATATAATAAGGCTTGCAATTCCGAATGAGGATGCCGTAAAGCTTATTCCCGCAATAAAAAAGGAAGTAAGCGTACCTTTGGTAGCGGATATTCATTTTGATTATCGTCTTGCAATTGCTGCTGCCCAGGCAGGTATAAATAAAATACGCATTAATCCGGGCAATATCGGCGATGATGACAGGGTAAGACTGGTCGCGGATGAATGCAGGAAAAGAAATATTCCTATTCGCATAGGCGTAAATTCCGGATCACTTGAAAAGCATATCCTTGAAAAATACGGAAGACCTACTCCGCAGGCATTATGTGACAGTGCGTTATATCATGCATCCTTGCTCGAAAAATTTGATTTTGGCGATATTGTTCTTTCCATGAAATCCTCCAATGTAGAATTTATGACTCAGGCATATGAGCTTGCCGCACAGCAGTGCGATTATCCGTTGCACCTCGGAGTAACAGAAGCCGGTACGGAGAGAATGGGTATTATCAAATCTTCTATCGGCATAGGTTCTCTTCTGCTCAGGGGAATAGGTGATACAATACGTGTATCTCTTACCGACGATCCTGTAAAAGAGGTTTATGCCGCCAGAGATATTCTTAAATCACTGGGGCTTAATAAAGACGGGGTACGTTTCATTTCCTGCCCGACCTGCGGAAGAACAAGGATCGACCTTATTGGTATAGCAAAACAGGCTGAAGAGCTTCTGAAGGATTGCCGTAAAAATATTACAGTCGCAATAATGGGCTGTGTAGTAAATGGTCCCGGTGAGGCAAGAGAAGCCGATATCGGTATTGCCGGAGGAGACGGAAACGGCCTTATCTTTAAAAAGGGCGAGATCGTTCGCAAGGTGCCCGAAAACGATCTTCTTACGGAGCTTATGAAAGAAATTGAAAAGATGTAAAAAATCGGTTGATATAGTTCCTGTCGCTACCGTTATGATTACCGGCAGAGGCTGTATCAATTGTTTCATATAACAGGATGTATATGGCAACACCGGTTGTGGATTAAAATTCCCCACCGATGAACGCAGTTTAATAAAAGAGGAGATAATTTGAATAAATTTGCAGATTTTTTTAATAATTACATGGATCTGTCCGGTATCTGTCCTGCAATAAAGGACTGCGAGATCATACATATCAAAATGGACAGTCAGTCCCGCAGTATGATAATTGATGCGCAGTGTCAGGATCTGATAGATCATATGGATATTCTTAAAACTGAAAATATTATAAAAAGCAGTATCCTCAATTTATCTGATTGCAGATTTATGCCGCATTATGACGGGGAATTATTTGATCTGGATTATTATCCCCAGCTTATTCTTGAATTGAAGCGGCGTTGTGTATCGCTCAACGGTACTCTCAATGATTCTACTGTAAGTCTTGACAATAACCGGCTTATCGTAGAGCTGAAACACGGAGGAAAGGATCTGCTCGATAATCAGAAATTTGACCGTAACCTTTCCGAACTGATACGCAGTGAATTCGGTATTTCATTAAAGGTAGAATACAGCGGAATACTGACGATAGACACTGAAAGCAATGAATATATAGAAAAGAAAAAAACGGATGAGGAACGTGTTCTTCGAGAAACTCAGATGCAGCAGATCGAAGAATATGACTCCATGATGAAAACAGCAAATGAAAAGAAAGCAGAAAAGAAGCCTGTAAATATTTCACCGGCTGTATCACTGGAAATGGAAATAAGAGACAGCAATAATCTTATTCCGAAATATATCCCGGAAAGTGCTAATCCTATTTTCGGAGGCCCTGTCCACGGAGATCCTATTTCACTCAATCAGGTAACTCAAAACTCCGGAAAGGTAATAGTATGGGGAGAAATAATTTCCATTGATGCTGTTGATGCAAAAAGCGGAAAAACCAAGATCATAACTATCACGTTTACCGATTTCAAAGGCTCAGGTACTGTAAAGATAATTGAAGCTAATGAAAAATGTCAGCCTATACTTGACCTGAAAAAGGGAATGTGTGTATTGATCCGCGGCGAAGCTGAATATGATAATTTCCTGCATGATGTTTCGATCAGGGCAAGAGCAATAAGCGTCGTCGCTTTGCCAAAAATTGTCGATAATGCTGAAAAGAAACGAGTAGAGCTTCATCTTCATACAAATATGTCTGCAATGGACGGAGTCAGCAGTGCGGGTGATCTTGTAAAAAGAGCCTTTGAATGGGGTATGCCTGCAATAGCGATCACCGACCATGGTGTTGCCCAGGCTTATCCTGATGCTATGAATGCACGGGATGCAATCAGGAAAAAAGGCGGAGATATAAAGATCATCTATGGCGTAGAAGGGTATTTCATAAATGATCAGACTACTGATGCAGTAACCGGTCCGAAAGATCAGCCGCTTGACGGTGAATTTATTGTTTTTGATATTGAAACTACAGGTCTGAGTGCTGCAAGAGAAAAAATAACCGAAATAGGAGCTGTGCGGATCAAAGACGGGGAGATAACCGATAAATTTTCTACCTTTGTCAATCCAGAAAAGCATATCAGTTCAAAAATAACCGAACTGACCGGAATAACCGATGATATGGTCGCTGACGCACCCTCAGAGGCGAATGCAGTAAAAGCCTTTCTTGATTTCTGCGGAAAAGATGCCGTAGTTGTAGCACATAATGCTTCCTTCGATACCTCATTTATCAAGATTGCCGCAGAGCGTAACAATCTTCCTTATACCCTGACGCATATTGATACACTGGCGATTGCAAGG
>CADCGS010000127.1 GCA_902801055.1 uncultured Ruminococcus sp.
CTCACTCTGCACCCGTAAGGAAACTTTGTAAGCCGCGATCGTAACTAAAGCCACGGGGAACATAACGCCGCCGCACCTGTCAATAAAGTAAAGACCGCGAGTTACGAATGTTCGGTATGAGTGCAGAGCGGAACGAAGTGGAGCGACCGGCGCGAATTGCCCAGTGCGGGCACGCACCGCGAATTGACAGCGGAGGCACTCCGCGCCGCCTATTCCCAGATACCCTTGCAGCGGACGCCGGATTTCAGGGCTAATTTTTCGAGTTGGGAAACCTCAAAGGTGGTAAGACTTATATTGAATCCATCAAGCAGAGATTCAGCATGGGAGGGCTTTGTCAATCCGAGAATGGGATATACGCCCTTGTATACCGCCCACGCAGCCGGTATGCGCGAGCTGTCTACCTCGTACTTTGCCGCAAGCTCACGAATATAATCTATCAGCGGCTGTATGCGCTTGAATTTGCTCTTCTTGAATGAAGCCGCACGCAGCGACATCGACGGGAAGCGGTGGTCGGCGTCATAATGCCCCGAAAGCGCTCCCTGCTCAAGTATCATGTATCCGTAGAAGGTTATGCCGTTTTTCTGGCAGTAACGGAGTATCTTGTCCTCGCGTTCAAGCGTCAGCAGGCTGTAATGATTTTGTACGGCGTCGAGATATGTCCCGTATTCTCCGAGAGTTATCTGCGCCCGTCTTATCTGAGCAAGGTTTCCGTTGGACAGACCTATCCTTTCGATAAGACCCTCCTTCTGCAGCAGGGCAAGCTCCTTCATATTCTGCTCTATGTTGCGCGGAGAATGGAGCCAGTATATGTCCGCACTGCTGATGCCGAGGCGCTCCAGACTTGCTTTGAGCGCTTCGCGGTTTTCGCCCTTTCTGTAATACCGGTAGGGGAAATGCTTGGTCGAAATGCTGATATCCTTTCCCTCTATAAGGCTGCCCAGAAATCGCTCCGAGCTGCCCATGCCGTAGACCTCCGCAGTATCCCATACAGTAAAGCCGGCATTATATGCGCTTTCAAAGGTTTCCCGAAGCTGCTGCTCATTATAATGATTACCGAAAACTATCTTGCCTCCGTTGGGGCCGTTGCCCCACGCCCATGTCCCTATCATGCATAACGTATCATTCTGATTTCTAAGAATTTCTTTCACGGTGGATCCCTCCGCAGCGGAATGATTTTCCTGCAATACCCATAAAAAATAAAGGGTAAGATCATAGTACTATCATCTATAATCTTACCCTTTTTCTTCTCTATTATAATTCTCTTAAAGAATTATTGAAATAAGTTGCACATTTATTCTACCGAAAGAATGAAGTAATAGATCGGCTGTCCTCCGTCGATAAGAGAAATATCCACACTGTTGCCGACTCTTGCATGGATAGCATCCATAGCCGCTGACGCCTGCTGTTCGGTAATACCGTTGCCGAAGATAATGCTGACATAGGATGTATCGCGGGTTATCATTTCCTTGGCAAGCTTTACCACAGCCTTTACAGGATCCTTTTCCTTCAATGTTAGCTTGCCGTTATTGAGGGCGATTATCTCGCCTTCCCTGATCTTTGTCATGCCGAATTCGGAATTACGTGCGGCATAGGTGACCTGACCGGTAGCGACATTGCTTATCGCAGTAGTCATATATTCCTTATTAAGCTCCGGCGTGGAATCCTGAGAATATGAAAGCATAGCCACAAGACCCTGCGGGATCGTCTTTGTCGGGATAATAATGACCTCCCTGTCGCTTACCATAGGTATGACCTGCTCGGCAGCAAGGATTATATTCTTGTTATTCGGAAGAACGAATACCGTCTTTGCGGGAGTAGCCATTACAGCCTCATAGATATCCTCGGTGCTCGGGTTCATGCTCTGACCGCCGCTTACGACGTGTCTGCATCCGAGGTCATGGAAAACGCCCTCAAGACCTGCGCCGCTGGCGATAGCGACAAATCCGACGCCCTCCTCCGGCTCTACGAAAAGCAGCTCCTCCTTTATCCTGCGCGCAGCCTCCGAAGCAGCCTTTTCCTTTTCATTTTTCTCGGCAGCCTTGCGGTGCTGTTCCTTCATATTTTCAACCTTGACGGTAAGCAGCTGACCGAAGGTAAGAGCCTCCTCCATTGCAAGACCGGGATTTTCGGTATGCACATGGACCTTTATTATATCCTCATCCTCTGCAACGACAACGCAGTCTCCTATGCTTTCAAGATAGGTCCTGAGCTGACCGGGATCCTCCGAAAGATCATCAGCCTTTCCGATAATGAATTCGGTGCAGTAGGTATAATTTATAACACTGTCAAATTCCGCAGCGGCATTTCTGAAAAACTCTCCGCTTGCATCTATCTGCGCCTGAATACCGGTGCTTTCCTCTTCATCCTTTATGACCGCCTCGACCATAACGCCGTCCCTGAGCAGCGAAAGCATACCGTCGAAGATCATGCACAGACCCTTGCCTCCGGCATCAACAACGCCTGCCTTTTTGAGCACAGGCAGCATTTCCGGGGTCTTGTCCAGTGCATCATGTGCAGCGGCACAGATGGCGCCGAAAACGATCACAGCATCGTCGTCAGCCTGAGCAGCGGAACGTCCGGCATCCAGAGCCATTCTTGCCACTGTAAGAATAGTACCCTCCGTAGGGTTCGTAACGGCCTTGTACGCCATTTCCACTCCGACGTGGAAGGCAGAAACGATATCTCTGCCGTCGGCCTCGTCCTTATCCTTGAGACCATTGGCGGTTCCTCTGAAAAGAAGGGACAGTATTACGCCTGAATTGCCGCGGGCACCCTTGAGCATAGCGGACGCTGCAATTGCGGCATTTTCCGAAATACTCTGGCTTGTGACGTCTTCAAAGGCGCGGACAGCCGCATCTATTGTCATTGACATATTTGTACCGGTATCTCCGTCCGGCACAGGGAAAATATTCAGTGCATTGATTTCAGATTTGTGTGAGATAATGTTGTTTGCACCCGAAATGAGCGCATTCCTGAAGCTCGAACCGTTGATCATTCATAGCACTTCCTTATCTGATTGGAATTCCGCGTCCGTACAAAAAAGCCGACGGACAGCACCAAAATAATTGTATCACAATCGGCTTGAAATGTACAGCTTTTCTTGAATATTTTTCATCTGGTCTCGACGATCAGTTTCATTGCAGTACGCTCGACGCCGTCGATCTCAATGACTGTAAACGCCGGTATACAAACCAGATCGACCCCCATCGGAGCCATATAGCCTCTTGCAACGGCGACAGCCTTCAGAGCCTGGTTCGTAGCGCCCGCACCGACAGCCTGCACCTCTACGCAGCCGTAATCCCTTACAACGCCCGCGATAGCACCTGCAACAGAATTTGGTGATGATTTTGATGAAACCTTAAGTATTTCCATTTTCCGATATCCTCCTGATAAAATAACATCAAATTTTGAATCATCTGTATATACTATGATACCACATATTTCATTTTTTTCAAGTATATTCCGGAATATTACTTTTTTCAGCCGTCAGCGAAGCTCCATACGTTTAAGCGCAGCTGTCCTTCCGCTCTTTTCATCTATATCGAGCAAAAGGCAATCCATCTTGCAATCCCCCTCAGCAAGATCGAAACGAACCGGAAGCTTTCCTACGAATTTCCTGACCGAAAGTTCGGGCTTTACCCCGAGGACCGAACGGATAGTCCCGGTCATACCGACATCGGTTATAAACCCGGTACCCTTTTCAAATATGCTTTCGTCGGCTGTCTGTACATGGGTATGGGTGCCGATAACGGCAGAAGCCCTCCCGTCGAGATAATAGCACATAGCCTGTTTTTCAGCTGTAGCCTCCGCATGAAAATCCACTATTGTTATCCTGGTGCCGAGCTTTTTTATAAGCCGGTCGGCAGTCCGGAACGGATCATCGCACAGATCCATGAACATATTTCCCATAAGACTGATAACTCCGACCTGTATCCGTCCCATATCGAATACAGTGCTGCCTCTTCCGGGAGTAGTTTCCTCCGGAAAATTGGCAGGGCGCAGCAGAAAAGGATTTTCGTCATACAGACTGTAACATTCCTTTCTGCGGAAGCTGTGGTTGCCTCCTGTGATAACATCAACTCCGCTGGAAAAAATATATTCCGCCGATGACGGTGTAATGCCGTTGCCGTCTGCGGAATTTTCTCCGTTGGCGATGACCATATCGATCCCCTCTGCTTTTTTCAGCGGCGGGAGCTTTTTCCGGAGAAAGCGGCAGCCTATACTGCCCACGATATCTCCTATTACCAAGATCCTCATGTCAAGTATCATCCTGTCTATACAGCAGATTCTATTTTATTTCAGATCTCCGCAGCTTTGGTAAACATTGCCGTTTGCCGGGCAATATACTGTGACAGATCTCTGATAATTACATTGTAAAGATATTTGTACTTATTGTCAATCATATTTAAGAAAATTTAAATAATTTTTCTGAATTTTTTGTTAATTATAACTTTTACAGCATCCGAGCTGCGGTAAAAATAGTGCAAAATGTCTTTTATTGGCAAAAAACATATCAGAATAACCATTATCCTTCACAGGAAAAACCGGCGGAACGCCGGCGCGGTCTTTACTTTATTGACAGGTGCGGCTTTGACAGTGATGTATTGCAATTTTATCCCATGTGTAACTATAATTTCAGGTTCGCTGCTTCGTTCCGTTTCTGCCTTGCGGGCGGAGTGCCTCCGCTGTCAATTCGCGGGGGTCGCTGCGCTTCGCTCCGCTCTGCGCTCATACCGATCATTCACTACTCGCGGTCTTAACTTTATTGGTAGGTGCGGCTTCGACAGTAATGTATTGTAAGTTTGATTCGTGGAGGAACACGGCAAGGGGACGCCCTCTTTCCCAGGGCGTCCCCTCTTCAAAAAAGCCCCACTGGGGCTTTTTTGAATTCATCCCTTGCGGAGGGATTGTGTCCGGAGTGTTTCGCCGTCTGCGGACGGCGACGAGGACTCTTCTCGCCTGCCGGCTCGGTCGGCGCTTCTCAGCCTGCGGCTGAGAGGTGTCCACCGGACACCCGCGC
>CADCGS010000128.1 GCA_902801055.1 uncultured Ruminococcus sp.
CGCCGATACGGGTAAGGGCATCATATACCCTTTTATACTTGAACCTCTGCTCCGCCTCATAGCTGATATGACGGAATGTACACCCTCCGCACCTTCGGAATATCTCACAGTCGGGTTCGATCCTGTCCGGCGACGGATCTATTATTTCTTCTATCTTGCCGAAGGCATAATTCTTCGCTGCCTTGAGTATCTTTACCCTTGCGGTATCTCCCACGGCGGAATCCGGTACGAAAACCGCCATTCCGTCTATCCTGCACACCCCGCTGCCCTCTGTGGTATAGTCAATTATTTGCGCTGTATATATTTCATTCTTTTTCAGTCCCATATCCGCACCTGCTTTTTATTCAGCTATTCACACAATAATTTGATAAATTCCCTTTATAAGGCTTTATCGGTTCACCTTGCTTGTACAGCTTAATGCATTTTCTATTATATCGTACCATTACGATTTATTGATGTCAAGCATTTTAAGCCTGTACGGTCATACAGCAATTTATCCGAGCCATACAAAATAAAAGGTTATCGGCACAAAGTTCGGTACATCCGATACAGAAAAGCTTACTCCTACAAAAGAAGGCTCATATGAAATAATGATAACTATTAAGGATGGTACAGGTAAACCGGCAGCCAAGAAATTCACACTTGATGTTATTGACGGCAGACTTAATAATACCTCCTCTATAGATGCAGAAGGAAATGAAGTACCCTGCGGAACAAAGATTACAATTACCGGCGCTGCACAGGGAGGAACAGGTCCCTACTTATTCACCTACCAGATAAAGAAGCCCGGCAAGGCTACATGGACAACTATTGGTGATAAGTATGCGGCTGATACCTCAAAGGTATTCATAACAAAGCTTAGCGGCAAATATGAAGTCCGCGTTCTTGTTAAGGACAGTGAAGGTACTGTTAAGTCCTACTCAACAGAGATTGAATCCAAGGGCAATCTCCTTGAGAATGTTTCCACTATCAGCGCATCTGATGTCAAAGTTGGCGAAAGCGTAACGCTTACAGCATTGCCGAAGGAAGGAACTGCACCCTACCGCTATACCTACGAATACAAGAAGCCCGGTGCTGCCTCATGGAAGACCATAGGCAAGAGAGGCGCTGCCTACAAATCCGTGAATTTCACCACAGATACAACAGGTACTTATCAGGCAAGAATTTATATTCAGGATGCAAGCAATTATGTTACAGTTAAGACCTTCAAAGTAAAGGTTTCCTGATAACTTCTGCTGCATTGACTAAAGCATAATAAAAGGCTGTCGTACTGTCTTAAAATGTAAAATATACCATAAGATATTCGCTTATTTTCGTTATGTTGTATAAAATTAAAAAATAAGGTGCCTAATGATTGACAGATTTGTATAAATAATGTATGATAATTGTGGATAATGTTCTAATAGAAAAAATAAGGAGGCATGTATATGAACCAAACTTATCCATTGACCGCAGCACAGAATATGCATTACCGTTGGATCCGCGAGTATAAGACACAGCAGGTATCCGGACTGAGTATCGTAGCCGCTTTTCAGTTCGATGTCAATATCGAAACACTGAAAAAATGTATCGAGCTTGAAAAGCAAAGATACGCCTGTCTGAGACTTCGCTTCACCAAGCCTGATGAAAACGGCGAGATACAGCAGTATATTGCAGACTATGAGCCGGAAGACCTTGAAGTAAAGGACCTTACAGGAATGTCTCTTCAGGAGGCAGACGATATTATGCAGAAATGGGCATATGAGACCTTTGACGGCGATGATATACCCATGTGCGAATTCCGTATCGTTAAGCTTCCGGGACGCTATACAGGCTTCTTTGTTCATATGGACCACAGGCTCAATGACTCTGTTGGTGTTGCAGTAATGGCGACGGATATTATGAATCTGTATATGCACTTTGCAAAGGGAGCTGAATATCCCGCACCCCTTGCAGATTTTGAAAAGGTGCTTATTTCCGATCTTGAAAAGGCTTCAAATGAAAAGCGTGTTGCAAGAGCAAAGAAATTCTGGGACGAACAGCTTGATGAGCTTGGCGAACCGCTTTATTCCGATATCCAGGGCAAGTCCGTGCTCGAAAAGGCAAGAAAGAAGCATAATGATCCCAACCTCAGAGCAGCCGATATCGAAAGAAAAGAGCTTTTTGTTGCAGTTAAGGATTATCAGCTTGAGGTAGACAGTATGCAGAGAGCTATCAATTTCTGCCTCTATAACCAGATATCCCCGACAAACCTGATACTTCTTGTTATCCGTACATATCTTTCAAAGATGAATGACGGTCAGGAGGATATCACAGTAGAAAACTTTATTTCCAGACGTTCAACACAGGATGAAATGACATCAGGCGGAAGCCGTGTGCTTTGCTTCCCCTGCAGAACAGTTATTTCGGGTGATACTACCTTTATTGACGCTGCAAGAAAGATCCAGAATCATCAGAACCGTATCTATATGTACAGCGGATATGATCCTGAGCTTATCAGAGAGGAAATGAAGAAGCGCTACAATACACCTGACGATACAACCTATGTAAGCGTTTATCTGACCTATCAGCCTCCTATGAATACAAGCGACCTTGATCCTAATTCCTCAAAGCTCCGTACACATATCAAGTGGTTCGCTAACGGCGCAGCAACAAAGAAAATGTATCTTACGGTTTCACATCTGCCCGACAGAAAGCTCAACTTCTCTTATCATTATCAGACAGCAGAGCTTACTGAAAAGGATGCCGAGCTTATGTATTATTATATGATGCGTATTCTTTTCAGAGGCATAGAGGATCCCGGAAGAACTATAAATGAAATAATCGATATGATCTGATCACAGGAAGGAGAAAATTACCATGGATGAAAAATTTGAAAAGCAGTTTAAGGAGATCGCAGCACGTTATTGTTCCGTTAAAGCAGAGGATATTACAAACGATATGAGCTTCCGTGATGATCTCGGACTCAGTTCTCTTGATCTTATGACATTCCTCGGCGACCTTGAGGATGAATTTGATGTAGAATTCAATTTCGGCGAGGATGAGCAGAAGCTTACGGGTATTACAACAGTTGAAAGCGCAATGGAATTATTGAAGGAATACATGGAATAATATACTGGTGAGCATTATGAAAAAAACTATCTATACGATGTGGAAAAGATGCGGGGAAAAATATGCTGAGCTTCCTGCTGTGCGCTGGCTTGCAAAGAAGGATGTTCTCGAAAGAAGCTATGCCGAGCTTGGCGCCGATGTAACGGGTATCAGAAAGGGCTTTAACGCCCTCGGCTTTTCGCATAAGCATATTGCCCTTGTAGGAACAAGCTCAGTTGAATGGATCACAGCATATATGAGCATTGTAACAAGCAATAATACTGCTGTTCCTCTTGACGCTGCTCTGCCTGCCGCTGATCTTATCGACCTTATAAACCGTTCTGATTCCGAGGGTGTTTTCCTTGATCCGAAATTTGTATCTCTTGCAGAGCCGATCAGGACTAATTGCCCTGCTGTCAGAAAAATATGGATGCTTTCGGGAGATGCCGTTGACGGAACAGATACGCTTTCAGGTCTTATTGCCTGCGGAGCA
The DNA here is from genome assembly GCA_902801055.1 of uncultured Ruminococcus sp. Classification (GTDB taxonomy): domain Bacteria; phylum Bacillota; class Clostridia; order Oscillospirales; family Acutalibacteraceae; genus UBA1213. Next base: position 3,563 of record CADCGS010000128.1, read on the forward strand.
GATGCCTCCGAGCCTGAGGAGCCGTCAGAGGACGATATTTCCATGATCGTCTATACCTCCGGTACTACCGGCAAGAGTAAGGGCGTTATGCTTACACAAAGCAATCTTTACTGCAATATCGAAGCAATCCTTTATGACCTCGATCCCGGTCTTGTATTTATGACCGTGCTTCCTGTACACCATGCCTTCTGTCTGTCAATGGACTGGCTGAACGGCTTCTGGATGGGCGCTGTTCTCTGCATAAATGACTCGCTTTTCCATATTGTAAGAAATATGGCTATTTATAAGCCTTATGTTATGCTGATGGTTCCTCTTATGGTGGAAACTATCTATAAAAGGCTCAAATCACTTGAGGGACAGGCTCCTGCCGAGGTCATCGCAGAAAAGGTATTCGGCGGAAATCTGAAATATATCTTTACCGGCGGAGCGCATCTTGATCCTTATTATATTGATGAATTTGCAAAATACGGCATAGAAGTCTATGAAGGCTACGGTATGTCGGAATGTTCGCCTGTAATAAGCTCAAATAAGATAGGTGAAGGCAAGCCCGGTTCTATCGGCAAGCCTCTTCCCAATGTTGAGATAAAATTTGAAAACGGAGAGATACTCGTCCGCGGTACAAGCGTTATGAAGGGCTACTACAAAATGGAAAAGGAGACCGAGGAAACGCTTAAGGACGGCTGGCTCCATACAGGCGATAAGGGCTATCTTGATGAAGACGGCTATCTGTTTATAAACGGCAGAGTTAAGAATCTTATTATACTTTCAAACGGCGAAAATATTTCTCCTGAGGAAATTGAGACAAAGCTTGCTCTTAATGACCTTATCAGCGAGATAATAGTAACGGGTGAGGATAATCTGCTCACAGCGCGAATTTATCCGGAACCGCAGGCAATTGAAAATATGACGCCTGATGAAGTTAAGGATGCTCTGCAAAAAATTCTTGATGATTACAATAAGAAGCAGCCGACCTATAAGCAGCTTTCAAGACTTGTAATCAGGGAGAATCCTTTCCTTAAGAATTCTTCCAAGAAAATAATACGTCACGAAGTGTTGATGGATGAACCGAATACATGAATAAAACTATAAATATTATTGAAACAGCTTATCAGCATATTTCCGGTACAGACGGACTGCCGCTTGCAGTTCTCAGAATAGAACCGGAAGCGTCTGAGGATATCAAGGGTATCGTTCAGATAATCCACGGAAAAAATGAGCATAAGGGAAGATATGCCGCTTTTATGAGATACCTTGCCTCCAACGGCTATATTGCCATTGCAAACGACCACCGCGGGCATGGTGAAAGTGTCCGTGATGCAAATGACAGAGGCTATATGTATGAAGGAGGCTTTCAGGCTCTGATAGAGGATGTCCACGAGATAACCCTTGAGGTAAAGGAATATGCGGCGAAAAAATGCGGACAGAAAAAACTGCCTGTCGTTCTTATCGGACACAGCATGGGTTCCTTAGCCGCAAGATGCTATATCAGAAAATATGACGCGGATATTGATAAGCTGGTAATAATCGGCTGTCCTTCAAAATCGGATATGATGAAGGAGGGACTCCTTATCCTTAAGGTCCTCGGTAAAATAGAGGGAAAAAAATACCGCTCACGATTGGCAAAGCTGCTGATAATGGGTGTGTCCTATGAACTGAAATTCTGGAATGAGCATTTGCATAACGCATGGACAAATTCCGAGCGTGAGGCTGTAATAGAGCATAATAATGATCCTATGTGCAGATTTTTATTCACGATAAGCGGATATGAGGAAATGATAAAAATGGCTATGCTCACCTATTCCGGAGATTATGTTCCTCAGAATCCCGATATGCCGATACGCTTCTTTTCAGGAGAGGATGATCCCTGTGCATTATCAAAGGGAAAGTATGTCGAAGCCTTGCGTACATTGAGTATTATCGGATATAAGGATGTGCGCTGTAAGCTTTATCCCGGTATGCGCCATGATATCCTGCATGAAAGATTTAAGGTACTGGTTTATGACGATATCCTCAAATTTATTGAAAAATAACAGTATCAGTCTGAAAACCGTTTCAGCCTCCCGATAATAATATTTATTCCACCTATATGTTTCCCCTATATAAAAGAACGTTCCCGTAAGTTTTTTGCAGGAGCGTTCTTTTTATAGTAAACGACAATAACAGAAAGCGGAACGACTTGATTCCATTCTGATCCTCATGCCTTCCATGTCCAATTGGTTATCCATAAGATCGGGACCGCTTAATCTTTCGCCTTTCTTCTGAAGAGCTTTTAGCTCCCCTTCACATTGATAAGCTATTCTCAATTCATTTGTCATTTCTATCATGTCTTTTGGAATTGAATAAAGCAAATCACTTCCTAAAAAAATCGACCAGCATCTCGGAACAGCGTAGTTTCCGTTCTTCTGATTCTTTATCAGTTCAAGCACTATGTATTCAGGCATTCCGGTAGCTTGACATATCTGCCTAACTTCTATGTTATCACTGATGATATCAGTCAAGCCAAGGATATAATCAGAAGAGCACTTAAAAAACT
>CADCGS010000129.1 GCA_902801055.1 uncultured Ruminococcus sp.
CGTCAGCGTGGACGGCGAGGTCGCCACGATCGAACCAGCGGAGGAACTGCCGCTGAACCGGTGGAGAGATCTGCCGTCAAACGGTATCATGCCGCCCTCTCTGACGGAAAACGGCGGTTCATCCTCTATTGTTCTGTCTATAAGCTCCGTGATATCCTCCAGAAGGTCAAGCTCATCGCGCAGCTGTGAGATCATAGCACTCTGAGCCGGAGCGACGCTTGCCTTTATATCAGGGAGGCGCTTCAGAGCCGAACACAGGGAACGCAGTTCCCTTGCATTAGCCGAGCCGTAAACTATACGGGTTATGACGCGCTGGATATCAAACATCCCGACGAGTGCATCTCTCAGCCCCGTGCGCATCTGAACCTGTTCGTACAGTTCCGATACGGCATTCTGGCGTCTTGTTATTGCGCCCAGACCGACAAGCGGCTTTTCGACATAGCTTTTTATCAGGCGCTTACCCATTGCAGTTTTTGTTTTGTCAAGCACCGCAAGAAGAGAGGCAGATCTGTTTTTGCTGTTCAGCGGCTCGACAAGTTCGAGATTTCGCCGGGTATTATAATCAAGATGGACAAACTGTTCCTCCTTGTATATTTCGACCTTGCTGATACGTTCAAGACCGACCCTTTGTGTGCGGTGAAGATATGCGATAAGCGCACCGAGAGCCGAGACCGTCTGCGGCATATCCAGCATACCAAGCTCATCAAGGCTTTTTCCGGAAAACTGCTCGCGTATGATTTTTTCGCAGTCGGCATAGGCAAATTCCTCATCATCGGGCATATTCACGCAGGCGGAAAGCTTATCCTTGATGAAGGGGGCAAGTGTACGGAAGCGAACGGTATCGCCGCCGATAAGCAGTTCTCTCGGAGAAAATTTCAGCAGCTCATCCTTAACGGCGCTTTCGATGTCAGCGGCATCGATAAGGGTAGCGAAAAGCTCCCCGGTAGAAATATCACAAAAGGACATACCTGTTTTATTTTTCCGGGTAAAGACCGAGCAAATGAAATTGTTGCTGCCCTCGTCGAGCATACTCTGTTCCATGACGGTTCCCGGAGTGATAACGCGGATAACGTCACGGCTGACGAGTTTTTTAGTTTTGGAGGGGTCTTCTGTCTGCTCGCATATAGCGACCTTATAGCCCTTTGCGATAAGTCTTGCGGCGTAGGTCTCATAGCTGTGGAACGGAACGCCGCACATAGGCGCACGTTCCTCAAGGCCGCAGTCCTTACCTGTCAGGGTAAGTTCCAGCTCGCGGGAAGCAGTTTTAGCGTCCTCGAAAAACATTTCATAGAAATCGCCGACCCTGAAAAAGACTATCGCATCTTTATATTGTGCTTTTATACGCTGATACTGCTGCATCAGCGGTGAAAGCTCTCCCATCTTTATGTATCTCCTTAGTAATAAATGAAAAAGTGATATTTTGCAGCAGACCGCAATTTTTCATGCAGCTGTGATATCCTGACAAACCTGTTGCATCGGTCTTACATCCATTCAGCCGCAGCCGCCGCAGGAAGCGCAGCTTCCGGTACATTCAGGGCTGTAGTCAGCGGTTTCGGGGTCTTCGCCCTCAGAAGCCTTCTGGATAATAGCGGTTATTCTTTTCATAATGATATCGAAATCATCTTTTGTATCGTTATAAGCCATCATATGTTCATTAGTCATGATCCTGGCATATACCTTACGCATTTCCTCGGCGCGTTTTTTTGCGCCCTCGACATCATTCTGTTCATCCTGTTTAGCGGCATCCTCAGCGATCTGTGTACGAAGCTCGCTGAAACGTGAAATAAGCTGTTGAAGCTCCTTATCCTCATCAGCAGCCTGACGGGCGAGGCTATGCTTTATATATGCGTCCTCCTGCTGCAGCTTTTTCCCAAGCTCTCTTGCAATGGCGATAACATCTATATTTTCCATCATTGCCCTTCTCCTTTTTCCTGTCGTTCCCGACATTTTTTATACTCCCTATTCTACCAAATAACCACCCCAAAGTCAAGCATACCCTGCTGGGCTGCCGCCGGCGTGCCGCCGGTGTCAGCTCGCGTAATCGTTCGCTCTGCTCACTCTGCACCCGTAAGGAAGCTTCATAGGCCGCGTTCGTTACTTTTTTGGTCAAGTAAGGTTTTAATAGTAACGCCTTGTCAGAACTATCCCTACAAATAACGCGCCGGAGCTTTGTAATTAAAGCGGAGCCGAAGGCGAAGCGCTATATTCCGCTGTGGCAAAGCCGCAGCGAACAACAATTCCACACTCCTAACTCCTAACTCATTCATTTCCACATTCCACATTTAGCAAAGCCCCACCTGTCAATAAAGTTAAGACCGCGAGTAGTGAATGTTCGGTATGAGTGCAGAGCGGAACGGAGTGGAGCGACCGGCGCGAATTGACACCGGCGGCACGCCGGCGCACCTGTCAATAAAGTTAAGACCGCGAGTAGTAAATGTTCGGTTCGAGTGCAGAGCGGAACGAAGTGGAGCGACCTTTTGCTTTTTTGAAAAACACTTCGTACTACCTCCATTCAAATTGCTGTTGTGTCGATATGAAATACCTGACAGCGTAGCTGAGAAAATCAAGCACAGTTATTTCTTCGAGCCTGATCGTCATATATGCAAAGCACAGGGTTATCGCCGCCGGGCGGAGTGCCTCCGCTGTCGGTTCGCGCTTTAGTTCAGTAGTTATTATGCTTCTGTTGCGCGAAGATGCTTTTTCGATTTTTGAGTTCAGTAGTGGTTTAAGCAGCTTCTTTAACAGCTTTGCTGTTGCTTGAATTATTTCTATTGTACACCTGCCTGCCAGTAGGCAGGTCAGCAAGCGCTAAAAAAGAATAATGATATTTTTTTATTATAGAATCATTATCACATCTGTGTACATCTGCTTTTGCGTTTCAAAGAAATAGAAAAGCTGAAAAATATTGATTAACCCCTCGCAAGACAAGTTCATAAAATATGGAGTATAATACAATCGTGAATATTATTTGTATATAAATGATAAAAAGTGACTGTTTCATTGTGTGAAATATCAATAGATTGATTGTGGTAAATGTGATATAATTATTATAATCAATAAATTCAAAGGAGATGGTTTATCGTGAAAGTGAAAAAACTAATGGCAATGGCAATCGTTCTTTCTCTTTTAGCAGCTCCGATAAGTGTTGGAGCTGCCTAAGAGGAATGCATCGGTGCCGAACTCACAGCGGAATCTTAGGAAACAACAGAATCTGATCCTTCGGACGATTCGGATTTCCTGTTGGAAAACGAAACATCAGAAGATAAAGAAACATTATACAAAACCGAAGATGTTACACAGCCGGAAGAAAGCGATGAAAACTCTGAAAGTATTCAGCAGGAAGCTTCGGAGGAAAGCAGCGAAACAGAAGAAGACTCTGATTCGTCGGAAAAAATGACCGAGCCGGAACATACAGAAGAACCGAGCGAGATTATCTCTGAGGAATCCGATAAAGAATCAGATGAAGAACAGGAAGCAGTAATTACTATTGAAAAAACTGATGAAAGCGAACCATCCAAATCGGAAGAAAGCGGAGAAAAAGGCGATACCGAGGGATTTGTTCTTCCTGCAATAGTAAGCGAAAAAGAAGCGCAGGAAAACGGCTATGTTGCAAGAGATAAGGATTCGGAAGAAAATCTTTATACCTTTGTTTTCAGAAATTCCGATGGAACAGGAACGATGCGGCTTTACAGCCACCCGGTAAAGTATATTGACAGCGATGGAGAAACCAGAGATATTACCCTTGATGTCAAAGAGGACGGAAACGGAGGATATGTATCGGCTGATCATTATGTGATCACTCAATTTCCGCATGATTTTACGGAAGGCATTGAACTCGGATATGAAGATACAGACCTGCGTATTACAGCGGAAATAACAGGAGAAAATGTATTTGCCGAAAAAACAGGCGGAAGTGTGACCTACAGTGCGGACGAAAATACAGATTATGTTTATACGCTTACATATGAAGGCATAAAGGAAGATATCATAGTAAGCAAATACACGGGGCAGACGGATTATTCCTTTATTCTTGACACCGCAGGTCTTGCTGTCAGCGAAAATGACGGTTCATATTATCTTATGGATGATAAAAACGAAGTAAAAGCCGCTATCGGAGATATCATTGTGTATTCCGCAGACGACAGCAACAATACAACAGGTGAAATAATATGCGATGAAATAACTCCGAATGAACAGTACCGTATTACGCTTCATGTAGATGACGAATATCTCAGTGATGAAGCAACGGTATATCCGATACGGATCGATCCGACCATCAACGTAAACTACACTAATAATGGTGATGGCGGTATTCGTGATGTAACCGTTTACAGCAATAATACGTTTAACGGAAACGGCAGTGACCTGTATGTAGGTCGCAAAAACGGATTGAAAGCAAGAACACTTATGAAGTTTCCGGGACTATCAATGGGGGCTTTCCATTCTTCCTCAAATATTAACAGTGCCACTGTTGAAATGTGGGATTGTGGTTTACAGGATGAGGTTGTCAAAGTTTATTGTTATCTATTCAATGGAAATTCATGGTCTGAATCAAGCGCATCATGGAGTAGTTTAGATATAAACAATACTGTTATGCAGGTATCGGCAGTTGATGTTTATAACAGAGATCCAAGGTCATTTGATTTTGATATAACCAAAGCTGTGAAATGCTGGGCTGACGGCTCTGTATCAAAGGATAAGGGTATACTGTTTAAAACAGCAAACTCAATAGAAAACGGATCTACAAATATATATAAAAACTTTGCATCTTATAATCGCTTTACGGTCAAGCCAAGTCTGAAAGTTGTCTTTACTTATGGCATATGGAGAAATCAGTTTTATTCAAAATATGATCCAGGTAGAATTAAGGCAATACCGTACAAAGATAGTGCCGCAGATGCGCCGTCAATTTTTTCGTCAGATTGTGCAAAACGAGCGTAGTTAACCTGACGGTTATCAAGCGAGTTTTGTGCAGAATTGTGCGGTGTTGCCTTAATTCTTCAATCAATCTGAAACTCAGAATGAACTGTTATGGCTATGCATTTGGTTTTATGTGTGAAAACTACGCATATAACGAAAGTAATAATTATTATGGTAGTTTAGGCAAACAACAGCCCGGACAATTTGCAGCAGGATATGATCCTAATACAAATAATAATGTTTCGCCATCAGATTTTATGAATGCTATTGTGACAAATATAGTTGCTGATGCAAATGTTTTGGGATATACAATTACAGAATACACAAATAACGAAATAGAACAAATATCTACAAAGAATTCGAATTGTAGACTTATTGCTGTTGTAACCGGTCTTGATTCAGTCTTGAATGGATGTGATTATCACTTTTATATGCAACATAACGACGGAACTTGGTCACACAAACCCGGATTTTTTCCAATTTCAAATAAAGTGATGAAAACAAGAAATCAATTAAACAGTATTGTCGGGAATATTACTCCGGAAAACTTATATACAAATTCAATACTGACTAATAACAATATCCGTGCTTATGCAAACAGAGGGATTTATGAAGGCGGCTGCCTTAAATTTTTTAAAATAACCAAACCGGCGGTATATTATCAGCATGACAGTAATATGAATGTTACACAGAATGATCCCGGAGATTATCTTGAAACCTGTTATCAAATAACAACAGGAACGCACAGCTATAAAATCAATTACACTTATGATGATGATGTTTTCTATTTTGTTCCGTCACAAAGCAGACAGTATACTATTACAACAGTCGCGGCGACCGGAGAAGATCTGGATGCTGAATTGTATGATAATTCAAATAATTCTCCAATGGTGACAGATGCAAGCAGTTATGATGTGAATATAACATATTATCTGAATGCCGGTTCTATGTATTATATTGATATATACAGCGATACCGGCGGCATGAAACAATATTCTGTTATAATAAGTTGAGGTGATCATTATGAAAAGAAAAACAATTATATCAATTATTATTTTGTTGTCTTTGCTTGCGTTTTCCGCCTGTACCAAATCTTCCGACAGCACTTCCGGAACATCATCCGGCGATTCATCGGTAACAAGTAAGATCAATGCTGCATCAAGTGAACCGGAAGAATCATCTGACAGCGAAAGTTCAGTTTATATAGGAGATTCAACTAATTACGATGATGCTGTTGCAAAAGGATATATCAAAGACGGAACGCACAGGGTGACATTGGAGCAGATACGGGAGCTTATTGATAAATATCATGACGGTAAAAAGGTACTTGAAGAAGTAGGAAAGATCCAGCCTATTTGGGATAGCGAAGACGCTTTTTATGATAGTTTTGATGTTTTTAACTATATAGTAGATAAAGAAAATAATTACTGGGTTTCTTTTAAAAGAAGTATTGGTACCGGAAATATTAGCATAGTCTTATATAGAGGTGTTCGTGGTAATTCCGAAATTCTTCATAAAGATAATGATGTGAAAAGTTCAAATATTGAAAGTACTGAAAGTACTGTTTCCGAATGATATTTTATTATCCGGACAAATACCCCCGGACTATCAAAAAGTCCGGGGGTATATAGTACAGCAAAGGAGCTGATAAGCATATGAAAAAACTATTATTGATAATATTGTCCGGAGCAATGATCGTCGGGCTATGTGCTTGTAATAATGGAACACAAGACGAAAGCAGCAATACCATGAATACCTGAAAGAGATAGTCGAAAAGTATATTCAGTCCGGAGTATTTGAGGATAAAGTAAACAAGGTCACTGAGCTTATCGACGAATATGTAAAGAACGATACTACATCCTTTGACGGATACGATGCCTTCAAGGAGGGCGTTGAGACGCTCAGGCTTTTCGTGAAGCTCAGAGCCGAAAGCGTATCGGGTCAGCTGGACGGAAGTATCCCCTCGACCTCAGAAGAGCAGAAGGGGAGCGACAAGCTGACGGACGCATCAGCTGTTGATATGAAGAAGCTTGGCACGATGAACATGGGCGGCGGCAACAAACAAGGCACTCCTGATTCAAGGGAAAAAATCTGATACAAAAAACAGCAAGGCAGCTCCCCCCGGTCATATGTACGCGGGTGGGAGCTGCGCTTCGGTTACGATGGAACTGGGTGAGTCAGGAGTGTGGAATCAGGAATTACACTCCGCTGCGCTCTGCCGGCGTGCCGGCGGTGTCAATACACTGCGGTTAATGTGGAATGTGGAAAGTGGAATGTGAAATTATTGTCACACCGGTGCTGCGCAGCCTTGTATTATTCTGCGAAGCTTCAGTTCATGGCTGATACGGTTCAGTATCCTTCTTTTGTCGCAGCTCCAGAGCGGCGCGATAAGCTTTTCCCTGTCGCCGTCACCGGTCAGCCGGTGTATCACCATATTTTCCGGCAGCACAGATATAATATCACAGATAAGACCTATGTATTCATCCTCGCTGAGAGCGTCAAACTCACCCTTTTCATACATCCGGGCAAGCACCGTCCCCTTCAGAATATGCATAAGCTGGAGCTTGATACCGTCACTGCCGCAGCGGGCGATATGCATAGCCGTATCGAGCATATCGTCCCTTTCCTCTCCGGGCAGACCGACTATCATATGAGTTATCACCACAGCTCCGGCATCATGCAGACGGCTGACGGCCTTATCATATTGTTCCGTAGGGTAACACCTGTTGATAAGCCCGGCGGTCTTGTCGTTTGAGGTCTGCAGACCCAGTTCTATCCAGACGGGTTTTATTTTCGCAAGCTCCCCGATCAGTTCTATCTTTTCGTCCTCAACACAATCGGGGCGTGTCGCGATATCCAGCACAGCGATATCTTCACGCATGATAACAGGCTCAAATAATTCCCGGAGCCTTCCGACAGGAGCATAGGTATTTGTATATGCCTGAAAATATGCGATATATCTGTTTCCGCTGTATTTATCGGCGACCATTTGCTTAGCAACATTTATCTGCTCGTCCGTTCCTGCCGATACGGGCACGGAAAAATCCCCCGAACCGTCCGCGCTGCAAAAAATACAGCCGCCGAAGGAAAGCTTCCCGTCCCGGTTAGGGCAGGTCATGCCGCCGTCGAGAGAAAGCTTATACAGCTTTTGCCCGAATGTCTGTTTAAGATAATGGTCAAGCGAATGATACCGTTTTCCGCTCCACATGATATAACACCACCCAAAGGAAATGGCAGCAGATCAATTCTGCTGCCGAAGGCTCAGGCTACACCGCACAAAGACCGCCTTACGGCTTAGCACCACATCTGCTGCGCCCGAAGGAAGTACCCTTGGGGTACTCTTTTTTCCGTTATTCTGCACAAAACCCCCTTGATAACCGTCGGGTCATCGGCGTTCGTTTTGCACATTCTGACGAAAAAACAGACGTCGCATCTGCGGCACTATCTTTATGCGGTATTGTCCTTATTCTTTA
>CADCGS010000130.1 GCA_902801055.1 uncultured Ruminococcus sp.
CTTTTTCTCCTCAGCCTTTACCTCTGCTTTAACGGCGGGCTTCTTTTCCTCAGCCTTTACCTCTGCTTTAACGGCGGGCTTCTTTTCCTCAGCCTTTACCTCTGCTTTAGCGGCGGGCTTTTTCTCCTCAGCCTTTACCTCTGCTTTAGCTGCGGGCTTCTTTTCCTCAGCCTTTACCTCTGCTTTAACGGCGGGCTTCTTTTCTTCTGCCTTGGCAGCTGCTTTTGCCGGAGCCTTCTTTGCTGCCGGCTTTGCCTTGGGAATATATGTTTCAAGACCCTCTGCGTCTTCAAGGAAGGGTCTGAGCTTTGCATAGATCTTATCCACGCCGCCCTTGCTGTCGCTTTCAATATTCAGCGGCATGATCGGATCATGTACGCTCAGGCGCAGCAGGAACCATCCGTCTCCGTTTGCCTTATCGAATGATACGCGGATACCCTCGTGATTATCATCTGCAATTTTGAAATCCTTCTGCTTCTTTGCATAATCGAAAAGTGCCTTGATCGTCTTTTCTCCGCAGGCTCTGAAATCCTTTTCGGTGATCTTTATGCGGATCTCCTTGCTTTCGACCGGCTCAGCAAGAGCTTTGATAACAGAATCAAGCGTCTTGCCCTCGCGGCGGAGCTTAGCCATTTTAATAATGATCTTTGTAACAAGATATGCGCCGTCATCAAGGAAATAATTTTCCCTCATTGCCGCATGACCCGAAGTCTCGATAGCAAGGGGGCAGTTCACACCCTTTTCATTCTGAGCGACAGCCTCATTGATAACATTCTTATAGCCCCTCTTGAAGCGCAGATGCTTTCCGCCGAGTGTATCCTCTATGAATGTCTTTAAGCCTGATGATGTGATGGAATCGGTAACTACTGTGCCGCCCTCGTTGCCCTCGAGAGCAATAGCCGATGCAAGAGCTACAAGACGGTTGCGGTTGATCTCTTTACCCTGTGAATCCACAGCGCCGCCCCTGTCAACATCAGTATCAAATATAACGCCGAGATCAGCCTTTGCATCGATCACTGCCTTGCTGATGGACGCCATAGCAGTTTCGTCCTCGGGGTTCGGGATATGGTTCGGGAACATTCCGTCAGGCTCGAGGAACTGGCTGCCGCGGATATCAGCGCCGAGAGCCTCCAGAACATCGGCAGCATAAAATCCGCCTACGCCGTTGCCGGCATCGACAACGATCCTGAAGCCCTTGAGCGGATGGTGGTAATCATCCTCGGAATTTACTTCCTTCTTTATCATTTCACGGAGCATATATGCATAGCGGCTCATGAAATCGCTTTCGATGCGTCTGCCGCCCCTTACTGCATCAGGCTCCTCACCCTTCTGTGCATATGTAAGGATAGCTTCGATATCCTCACCATTGAGTCCGCCCTCGCGGGTAAAGAATTTCAGACCGTTGCGATAGTACGGATGATGGCTCGCAGTGATCTGCAAAGCGCCGTCGCAGGACATTTCAACCGTTGTCATGAACATTGAAGGAGTGGATGCAAGATCACAGTCGATGACCTCGATACCGACTCTGAGCATTGTCTTTGCAGCAATATCAAGAATTGCCTTTCCGGATATTCTTGAATCCCTGCCGAGAGAGACCTTGAGCTCATCCGTATTCTTTCCTGTTTTTGCAGAAAGCCAGAGAATGAATCCGCTGACCATGGCGGTGACTGTCTTTTCGGTAAGATTTACCTCAAAGCCTGCACCCTCCACGGCTACGCCGCGGATGTCTGTTCCGCTTTTGAACTGTTTCCAGAAATCGTTTAACATAATGTATTCTCCTTTATAATAAAATTTGATATTGCGCATATTAATTTATTAAAACCATTATTTAACGGGATTATTTGATTTATAGGCATACTTATCATCTGTGCGGGTGAATTCATGGTTTCCTAATACAAGCTTGCCGTCCTTGAATGAGTAAGAAAGATCCCCCTCCATATATTGATTTGAGAGAGAATAAAATCCGACCTTGCATTTCCCGTCCGAAAGACGATAGACTCCGTGTATCTCGCTTTCATGATTCCGCTGCTCAAAGGTACCGTCCGAATTGAAGGTAAAGGTATAATCATATCCTGCCTCGCCGGACTTATATACCCATGTGCCTGTCAGCTCCTTATCCTCCTTGAATTCCTCGTCAGGAGTATAGTAGTCATATTTCTCCTGAGCAGGCGTTTTCAGGTTCCAGATATAATATGTTGTATTGTTTTCCTTTACGCTGTCGGTTATCTTTTTCTTCGATTCAACAGTGGATTCATCTGCATCTGCGCCGTCCGGAGCGAAGAAGAAGCCCGACCGGTCTGTCAGCGAAAGCGTCCTTCCGGTAAAGACATTGCCTGAAAACTGATAGTCAAATTCGGCACTCAGAGGATAATTCTGACCGTTTGTCAGGAAGAATGTAATGGTATCCCTGTCGCTTTTGCTGTCGAGATAATATCTTCCTATCGCCGCATATCCGCCGGTCTGATAGCGCATTACATTGTCATCCTCAAATGTAAAATTATATTCTATTTTCTTGTCGCTGTCAGGCAGCTGTATCTCCAGTCTCCAGCAGCCCTTTATATCCGTATCAAAAAAGCATTTCCATCCGCAGAAGAAAAGTATCGTTGCCGCAAAGATGCAGGCGGCTATTATCAGCGGTGCGCGGTATCTCCGGGGCTTATATTTTTTCACAGGGATATCAGCCTTCTCCGGCTCGGATACCGGCTGTTCAGTTTCTTCGGCTGAGATATCAGTCCCGGATAGTTCTTCATCAGATGCTGTATCCTTTTCATCCTCCTCATGCCCCTCCACAGGGGTGAGTTCTTCTTCGTTCATTTCTTTACCTCCGTTTTCAGGCTTTAACGGCAATATCCTGAGAATACCCGACAGATCATAAAAGCAGCCCGCGGGGATCACCCCTCAGCCGTGATCCGAAAAGTCAGGTCTTCGCAAAATGCCTTATTATTATTTTAACCTACTTTTGATATCAATACAAGAGATATCGGGAATATTTTTCCAAAAAAAGTCAATGGAACCACAATAAAACGAAATTACGCTCTCCGGATATCATAATTGTAAAAAAAATAATAATTACTGATAAAATAAAAAATCTTATTTGTAAAAAATAAGGTTGAAAGACGGCGCAGAATGTGCTATTATTATTGTAGGACAATAACGTGATTTGGCTGTAATACGGTTTGTTGTCGTACAGCAGTCACTTTTCACCCGATTGTCCGGGGAATAAAAACAAATCTTGTTATTTCATATGGAATGGGAAAAGTATCCAGAAAGAAAGAGGAGGTATTTTATATGGATATCGCAGCTTCATATAAAGATTGGTGCAGTAATGCTAAGGATGACAAGGATCTTATAGATGAGCTTGGAAAAATAGAGGGTAATGAAAACGAAATATATGAAAGGTTTTATACTGAACTGAAATTCGGTACTGCCGGACTGCGCGGAATTATCGGCGCGGGCACCAACCGCATGAATATCTACACAGTACGCAAGGCTACTCAGGGACTTGCAAATTTCCTTAACGGGAAATATGAAAAGGCGTCTGTCGCTATCTCACATGATTCAAGGATCAAGGCAGACCTTTTTGCAAAGGAGGCAGCAAGGGTACTTGCAGCAAACGGCATCAAGGCATATATCAGCTCAGAGCTGCAGCCGACTCCGGTAGTCTCATTCGCAGTGCGCGAGCTGAAGACCCAGGCAGGCATAATGGTAACAGCAAGCCATAACCCGGCTAAATACAACGGCTACAAATGCTACGGCAGTGACGGATGTCAGATGACAGACAATAATGCAGATGCAGTTTACAAGGAAATACTCAATGTAGATTATTTCAGCGGCGACATTAAGCTCATAAGCTTTGAAGAAGGGCTTGAAAGCGGTCTGATCGAAATTATCGACGACAGCCTTTATGAAAAATATCTTGACAATGTACAGGCTCAGTCGGTCAATAAGGATATCTGCAAAGGCTCCGGTCTGAAGGTCGTATATACTCCGCTCAACGGCGCCGGCAACAAGCTTGTCCGCTCTATTCTCGACAGGATCGGCGTAGAGGACGTCATTATCGTTCCCGAGCAGGAAAAGCCGGACGGCAATTTCACCACCTGCCCCTATCCGAATCCGGAGATCAGGGAGGCTCTTGATCTTGGTCTGAAGCTCTGCGAAAAGGAGCAGCCCGACCTTCTGCTTGCTACCGACCCCGACAGTGACCGTGTGGGCATAGCAGTAAAGGTAAAGGACGGCTATCGTCTGATGAGCGGCAACGAGACGGGTATAATGCTGATGAATTATCTTCTCAGCAGCAGGAAGAATAACGGCACACTTCCTGATAAGCCGGTCGCAGTAAAGACAATAGTAACAAGCAAGCTTGTCGATAAGGTATGCGAGAAATACGGCTGTGAGCTTAAAACAGTTCTGACAGGCTTCAAATATATAGGCGAGCAGATACTTCTCCTTGAAAACAAGGGTGAACAGGACAGATATGTATTCGGCTTTGAAGAAAGCTACGGATATCTTGCAGGCAGCTACGTCAGAGACAAGGACGCTGTTGTTGCCTCCATGCTTATCTGCGAAATGGCTGCATATTACAGAACCAAGGGCAAGAGCCTTGACGATGTAATGAATGAGCTTTATGACGAATTCGGATTCTATCTCAACCGTACCGAGGCATTTGAATTTGAAGGCTCGGCGGGTATGCAGAAAATGAGCAATATTATGTCCTCTCTGAGGAATTCACATCCGAAGGAGCTTGCAGGCTTCAAGGTAGAATCAATGGCTGATTACCTTGAATCCTACAGCATGGATATAGCAAGCGGAGAAAAGAAGGTTATTGATCTGCCGAAATCGAATGTACTTGCATATTCCCTTGAAGGCGGCGGAGCTGCTATCGTAAGACCCTCCGGCACTGAGCCGAAGATAAAGGTTTAT
>CADCGS010000131.1 GCA_902801055.1 uncultured Ruminococcus sp.
CGGTCGGCGCTTCTCAGCCTGCGGCTGAGAGGTGTCCACCGGACACCCGCGCCCTTTGGAATCCGCCAGGGATCAAGCTCCCTGGATCCGCGCGCTTACGCGCTATTCGCGTAATCGTTCGCTCCGCTCACTCTGCACTCGTAAGAAAACTTTATTACCCGCGCTCTGAACAAAAGTCAAGGGGAACAAAATGCCGGCGTGCAACCGATATCAGTTCGCATAATCGTTCGCTCCGCTCACTCTGCACCCGTGAGGAAGCTTTGCAAGCCGCGACCGGCGTGCCGCCGGTGTCAATACACTGCGGTTAATGTGGAATGTGGAAAGTGGAAAGTAGAATTGTTGTCACACTGCGCCGGCTCAATAATAGGAGAATTTTTTTGTTGACATATTTACCAAAAAGCATTAAAATATAAGTAGGCATAATATGTAAACCGTATATCATTATGAGGACAAAAATATGAGAATCGGGGTTTCCACAGGCTGTCTTTATCCGCAGACTACAATGGATTCGCTTGAAGCTCTCATATCTGAGGGCTTTGACGTTTTTGAGATCTTTTTTAATACTATCTCCGAAATGGAAAGAGATCAGCTTGATCGTATGAAAAATCTTCTTGACAGGAATAATGCGTCCGTGGTCAGTATCCATCCGTTCAGCTCGGCATTTGAATCCTTTCTGCTGTTTTCACAATATGAAAATCGTTACTGGGACGGACTCAGAATGTATGAAGCGTATTTCCGCGCTGCGGCTGCGCTCGGGGCGCGTATGCTCGTGATACACGGAATGAAGGATCAGTTTGCTGTTCTTGATATCAATGAATACTGCGAACGCTTTGATGAGCTTTTCTGCTCGGGAATGAATTGGGGCGTTGCTGCATTACAGGAAAATGTGGACTGCCATTGCTCAAATCAGCCTGAATTTCTCCTCGGCATGACCCGGAAATTATCACCCCGGGCAGGCTTCGTGCTTGATGTAAAGCAATCTCTTCGCGGAGGTATCGACCCATGCGATATGCTTCATATTATGGGCAGCCGCCTCAGACATATCCATATCAGCGACAGTACAGACGGAAAAAATTGTCTTCTCCCGGGAAAGGGCAGCTTTGATTATGAAAGGTTTTTCCGTGAGCTGAAAAAATGCGGTTATGACGGCGATGTTATTATCGAGGTTTACGGCACAAGCTACAGCGATATCGGTGAGATAAGCAAAGCCGGGGATTTTCTCAGGAAATTTGTTTGATGCCCGAATCCCCCCTTGACAGCTTTGCAATATATCTGCTGTTTAAGGCATATTATGATAATTACGGCAAACAGTACGGCGAAAGATATGAGAAAGCCTTTTTCAGGTACTTGGTTACGAAAAGGAGGAATGAATATGAGATGTCCGTTCTGCGGCTGCGAGGACAGCAAGGTCGTGGATTCACGCCCGACCGATGAAGGTGAAAGGATCAGACGGAGACGGGAATGTTTCAAATGCTCCAGACGCTTTACAACCTATGAAATAATTGAATCCACCCCGCTTATGATAATCAAGCGCGATAATTCGAGAGAACCGTTCAGCCGTGAAAAACTGATGAACGGCTTGCTCCGTGCCTGTGAGAAACGTCCTGTATCGGTCGATGATATAGACTCCGTGATCGATAAGGTCGAAACAAAGCTTTACAGCAGCGTGGAGCGTGAGGTTCCTTCCTCTATCGTCGGAGAATATACGATGGAATATCTCAAGGATCTCGATGAGGTCGCCTATGTCCGCTTTGCGTCCGTTTACAGACAGTTCAAGGATATACATTCGTTCATGAATGAGCTGCAGAAGCTTCTTGACGAGAAATAAGGTGATCAGATGATAATTGATACCCATGTTCATATCGGTCGTATACTGAATTTCAATATGAAGAAAAAAGACGTGCTGTATATGATGGAAAGATATGGTATAGATCATTGTATCGTTTCCGATGTTCGTGCGACCGAGTTTGACCATTCACAGCGTCCGCTTCCCGCGTTTTTACAGACTCCCCAGCTTGAATGTATAAAGGGTTCGGTCGATTTTGCCAGGGAGAATCCCGACAGGATCAGTGCGGCATTGTGGCTGCGTCCGTATCATGAAACAGCTGAAGATGCGCTTTACCGCTATATCGAGGAAAACAGGCAGTATATCAGGGCTTTGAAATTTCATCCCTTTCATTCAAAGCTTCCGTTCGACGGAGAAAAGATGCAGCCCTTTATGGAGCTTGCGAGGCATTTTTCCCTTCCTGTCGTGGTACATACGGGCGGGAGCGACAATGCTGCCTGTGTACGGGTCTATAATGCAGCAAAGCATCATCCTGATATTAATTTCGTAATGGTGCATATGGGGCTTGGCACTGATAACAACGAGGCGATATATCTCATCGGAAAGCTCCCGAACCTTTACGGCGACACGTCATGGGTGCCGATAGAAAGCACTGTCCGTTTCATTGAAAAAAACGGCGATGACAGGATAGTATTCGGCAGCGACAGTCCTATCGACGGAAAGGACACATATTGGTACAACAGCTACGGTCAGCCCTCGATCTACAGAAAATATTTCAGGGAGCTGAAAATGCTGATCCCCCGAAGCAGCTATGAAAAGCTTATGTATAAAAATGCGATATCACTATTCAGCCTTGATATAAAGGTCTGATATATCTCTCGGAGCATCCCATGACCGGATGCTCCGTTTTATTTAGAATTACACTGTTATCAATGTAGGTGCGATTGTACTAAACAATTCGCAAGGAGCGCTGTTTACAGAATAGTGGCAGCGCTCCGTTTCTGTATTTCGCCGTCTGCACCGGCGGCACGCCGGCGCCCCGGCTCGGTCGGCGCTTCTCAGCCTTCGGCTGAGAGATGTCCACCGGACACCCGCGCCCTTTGGAAACCGCAAGCCTTAAAAAAGGCTTGACCTAAACTTTCCTTTATGTTCCCCGCGGCTTTTATTCAGAACGCGGGTTACAAAGCTTCCTCACGGGTGCAGAGTGAGCGGAGCGAACGATTACGCGAATAGCACGAAGTGCGCGGGTCCAGGGAGCTTGCTCCCTGGCGGATTCCAAAGGCGGAGCCTTTGGTGGGGTCTGGGGCAACGCCCCAGGCAGGTCCGGGCGGCAGCCCAGCAGGGGCGGTGACGATAAAAAAACCGCTTACGGACTGAGTAAAGAACGTAAGCGGTTCAATTGTAATGCTTATGAAGATGTTTCGGAACCGGTAGAGATGTTGATGCTGATCTTTGCACCATACGGAGCCATATCTCCGGCATTATAGTTTTCGTAGCCGATAACTCTGCCTGCCTCAACAGTGTCGCTTGCAGAATAATTACCGGGCGACGCAATAAAGCCAAGCTCGTTCAGAGAACTTACGGCAGCCTCTACGGACTGGCCGGCAACAACCGGAAGCTCACGGTTTGCGGATCCTTTGCTGACCTTTACAACAATGGTGACCTTCTTGTTCGCCTTTGTATCGACCTCCGGGCTTTGCTCGGCGATCTCGCCTTCCTTGTATTTCTCGCTGAATACATCCTCGTTAGCCTTTATGACAATATAATCAGATTCTGTATTCTGCTTTGAGGCGATCTCGTTGTAATTCTGTCCGACAAGATCGGGAATTACTATCATATCCGGATCTACACTCTCCAGCGCCGAGGATTCAACTGATTCTTCTGCCGTTGTATTGTTTATGAAGCTCAGGCTGAAATTATGGCTCCTTATCCACATGACGCCCGCAACAGCAAGTATCAGCAGACACATAAGCACGGACAGTATTCCCCACATATATCCGGGAATAGAACCCTTTTTCGGCGTATAATGATTAGCAGCCTGGTTCTGCATCGCGCTGCGGTTTGCCTCAGTACGCATCGCCTTTACTGTGGGAGCTGCTGAAAGCTGGCTGCGCATTTCTTCAAATGTCGCTATACGGCTCTTGGGTGAGACCTGCAGACCGCCTGCAAGCGCAGTTACAACGTGTGAGGGCAGTCTCTTGAATACTGCTGTGGGTATCGGGAGCTTTCCGTCAGGCTTGCGGTCACAGCTGTTTTCCGGGAGCTTGCCTGTGAGAGCATAGAAAAGCGTTGCGGTGAAGCCGTAAATATCAGTAGCTTCTGTAAGCTCCGCACTGTCCATATACTGCTCCATAGCTGCGCATCCGTCCATAAGCTCCGGCTCGAAATTAGTGCCTGAGCGGCGGATGTCGTCTATCGCAAAGCCCGTCAGACGCAGCTTTCCGGCTGTGGTAACGGATATGTTCTCCGGCGATACGGCATAATGACCGATGCCGGCGGCATGAAGCGAGGACAATGCCGAGATAAGCGGCATGAAAAGCTGTCTCGCCGTATTCCAGTCCACACTTCCCCCTCTTCTTTCTATGAACTCGGTAAAGGGGATCGAATCATAATATTCCTCGACAGTATATGAAACTCCGTTTTCGGTGAAAATATCGAAAATAAGAGCAACCGCAGTCAGCTCGCGCATCCTTGCTATATTTCGGTAATAGCTGAGGAACTTATCGTTAAGCTCCTTGTACCTTTCTTCATATCCGCCTCTGATAACAACATTGGTTTTTCCCTTTGCTCTGCCGCAGATGCCTGCAGGCATGAATTCGTGGATAATGACCGGTGCGTGCATCGTCTGACTATATCCGATATAGCGGGCACCCTCTGCATTGTTGTCGATTTTACGGCCGACAAGATAATTATCCTGCTGGAGCTTTACCCCGAGCGGAAGAAACGGTGCGGGCTGTTCAGCCGAACGGTCAAAGCCGCAGTGCGGGCATTTCTGTTCACCGAGATTTTCCTTCATACAGCCTAAACAAAGCTGTGCCATATTGATACCGCCATTCTCCGTACCTGATTTGTTCAAGCCGTCAATGCAGCGGTACGGCTGCCGCATAAACGGGATAATTTTCAAAAGTACTGCGGACGAGCCGGAATACTCTATTATCAGTCTGATTTTACCGCCTTCGGGGGCAGTATAAAAATTCACTTTGAAGATTATACCACAAACAGCTCATAAAATGCAAGTTTTTGATGCTCAATGTTTCAGCTGATTACAAAATTGTAAATTTAAACGGAAATATGACTTGAATTTTTTTACAAAATATTGATTTTGTATTAGGATTTGCACAAATCTAACAAATAATACATTATTTATTTGACATATCCGCTATTGGTTGGTAAAATAAATCTTATCCGGAGGTAAGTTATATAATGATTTATTTATTAGAGAATACCGACTTGCTCAATAACGAGTTCATTTCCGCTGCAATAGGCGGTCTTAGCCTGCAAAGGCTCAAAAGGCTTGACGAGCTTGGTATGGAGCCGGACAGGATAAACTGTGCGGCGGCGTATCTTATGCTCAGATATGCTCTGAAAAGGGAATATGGGATAAAAGAAGCGCCTGAATTCACATTCGGCAAAAACGGAAAGCCTTACCTGAAAAACGAAAGCGGGATTTATTTCAGTCTCAGCCATTGCAGGAATTCATGTGCGTGTGTAGTATCCGGCAGTGAAACAGCCGTTGATATCGCCGATATACGCAGGATATCGGACAGGACAGCAAAGTATTTTTGCACTAAGGAAGAGCTGGAAGCCGTAAATTCAAGTGAAAACAAGGAAAACGAGCTTGTAAAGCTCTGGGCTGTAAAGGAATGTTATTCCAAGCTTGACGGGAGCGGGCTTCATATGGATTACAGGAGCATCGGCGAAAAGGAAAAGGCTATGATAAAGGTAATAAAGGGAGAAAGATATTTTGCCGCAGTTTGCTGCAAAGAGGATGCCAAGGCTGTAAAGCTTACAGCTGAACAGTGTCTTTCCTTCTGAGAAAAAACGCCCTGACACCGGGTACAGACCGGTTCAGGGCTGATTTACTGTCCTTTTTCATTTTTACCGAAAAAGCGTGGTTTTTTTATCAATAACCGTAACATTCATCTATTGAAGTTTATAGCCCGTCATTATATAATATAAGAGGCTGTTCCCTGCCGGGAAAGCAATGACATCAAACAATACCTTTTTTATATATACAATAGATGTAAAGGAGTGATCCCTTATAGAACGTTTTTTCGGATCTGTCGCTGATTATTTCAGGCGAACGGACAAGACCTTCTGGCTGCTTTCACTTACAGCCTCGTTTTACGGCTGTATACTTATCGCGAGCCTCCAAAGAGAGGGAGGCGTCAATTTCCTGCGCACACAGATAATCGCTGTAGTGATCGGATATGCCGCCGCAGTCATAATATCACTGATGGATTACAATTTCATAGCCCGGTGCTGGTGGCTGATAGGCGGAGTCGCGCTGGCGCTGACATTTTCAGTATTCTTTATCGGAATGAGGGTCGAGGGCACCGATGATGTCGGATGGATAAAGCTCCCCGGAGGAATGACCTTCCAGCCCTCGGAGCTGACCAAGATATGCTTTATCATTACTTTTTCAAAGCATTTTTCCTATCTTGTCGAAAGGGACAGGCTTCATTCCTTTCTCGGGGTGATGTCCCTTGCGATACACGCAGGTGTGCCGGTCGTTCTGATACATATACAGGGCGATGACGGCGCCGCACTCGTATTTGCGTGTATGTTCCTTATAATGACCTTTGCGGCGGGAGTACAGCTGCGGTATTTCATTATCCTGTTCACCGCGCTTATAGCTGCCGTCCCCCTTGTCTGGACAAAAATGATGAACAGCGACCAGCAGAACCGACTGCTTGTTCTGTTCAGCAATGACGACGAAATGCTGCGAACCTACGGATGGCAGCAGTACCAGGGAAAAATATCCATCGCCTCGGGCGGCTTATACGGAAAAGGACTTTTCAACGGCCCGAGAGTCGCGAAGGATGTCGTACCCTATCAGGAAAACGATTTCATCTTTACCGTTGCGGGCGAAGAATTGGGTATCATGGGCTGTGCAGCGATACTTCTGCTTTTTGTCATAATGCTGTTCAAGACAATGAAAACTGCCCATGATTCGTGCAACGTTCTCGGCAGATTCATCTGCTTCGGATTTTTCTCGCTTATACTCACCCAGGTGGTCATAAACCTCGGCATGGTAATGGGACTTCTGCCCGTTATCGGGATAACGCTCCCGTTTTTCAGCTCGGGCGGTTCATCGGCAGCCTGTCTGTATCTTGGCGTTGGGCTTGTGCAAAGCGTTTATATGCATCCGACTGACGGACGGGAAAAGCCTGTCCGGGTAGAGGTATCCAAAACGATACAGGGAAGTATATTCGCACCGTAAACATTATCAAATGAAGTTTATCATGATAACAGCTATCGGTACAGTTATCGCATTCATAATGACCGGTATTGTAGCATTGTCCGCAATAGCTGTCTATGCAGCGGAAAGAGAAGATTTATTTTCCTCGGGATAAAGATATATCTTATCTTCATGTCTGCGGCAAATCTGATATTATTCACAACAAGTCCCGGCTATCTTCTGTTCAGGGCAATACCGCACAAAGATAGTGCCGCAGATGCGCCGGCGCAGAGCCTGCGCTCCCGTGTTAGTTTTGGTAACAATTATCATTCCGACAGATAATATCT
>CADCGS010000132.1 GCA_902801055.1 uncultured Ruminococcus sp.
CGCAAGGCAGAAACGGAAAGCTTCAACGAACCTGATATTATAGTTACGCATGGGATATACTTACAATACATCACCGTCAAAGCTGCACCTGTCAATATAGTTAAGACCGCGCCGGCGTGCCGCCGGTGTCAATTCACGTAATCGTTTGCTCCGCTCACTCTGCACCCGCAAGAAAGCTTTGAAAGCCGCGACCGGCGTGCCTGTCATAAAGTATAGACCGCACGCACCGGCACGCCGGCAGAGCGTAGAGGAGTGTGACAACAATTCCAAATTCCACTTTCCACATTCCACATTTAGCAAAGCCGCGTCTGCCAAAAAAGTAAAGACCGCGATTAATAAATGTTCGGTTCGAGTGCAGAGCGGAACGAAGTGGAGCGACCGGCGCGAATTGACAGCGGAGGCACTCCGCCGCGAATTGACAGCGGAGGCACTCCGCCGCGAATTGCCCAGTGCGGGCGCCCGTAGGAAGTACCCTTGGGGTGCACGCACCGGCGGCACAACAGGGGGCTTACTGCGGAGCGCGGGGACAGGTGTCGAATACTTCTACTACTTTGTCACGCATCCAGAGGAAAAGATTTACCCTTACGGAAAAGCCGTAACCGTTGTCCATCCTCCATTGGTAACTCGGCGCCTGCGGCAGCCCGTATACCGCTAACAGCGTCATTATGACACCGCCGTGAGTAACTACCGTTGCTTCATTCGTCCCTTCGGCGGACATATTCTCTATCAGCCGCTCAAAGCCTTTGCATATCCTTCCGGCAAATGCTTTGCCGCTCTCTCCGCCCGGCGGGGGAGTAGTGTCGGAATTTTGCAGCCATTTCGCAAAATCAGGATCATTCGATAATTCCGCAGCACTCTTTCCTTCCCATTTCCCGAAATCACATTCTGCAAATGCCCCGACGGTCTGTATCGGCTGCCCCGGGAAAAGTATGCCGCACGTTTCTGTGCAGCGTAAAAGCGGACTGCTGTATAGCTTCCCCGGATCGGGATATCCTACTGTCTCCCTGATGGTGACAAGCCCTTCTCTGCCTTTCTTGGACAGGCTTACATCCGTCGAGCCTATGTATTTTCCTTTGAGAGTTTCGTCTATTGCACCGTGTCTGATAAAATTGATAATATATGACTGCATGATCATATCTCCTTAAAAAAATATTGGATGTATTAACAAAAAATTCAAAAATAACTTTACAAATTGTTTTAAATAGGTTATAATTTACTTGCTGTTTATACGCGGTATTGTGTCGTATTGTGACTGCTGCGTAAATAAATTTAAAACTATCTGTGTTTTATATATTAAGCTTTTCAATCTGTAAAGTCAAGAGGTGTAATATGAACAGTGATTTTCCGAGGATCATCACTCTGCTCCGCAAGGAACGGGGACTGAGCCAGAAACAGGCTGCGATGGAGTTGGGAGTTTCACAGGCGCTGCTGTCGCATTATGAAAAGGGAATAAGAGAATGCGGCTTGGATTTCGTTATTCATATTGCCGATTACTATAATGTATCCTGCGATTATCTTTTGGGCAGGACACCTGACCGCGCCGGAGCAACTATACGGCTCGAGGATATTCCCGATACCCAGCCGCCGAAGGCCGGAGACGAAAGCAAATCGAATACACTTATTTCTCTTAACAAAAAGCTGATACTGAATTCTATTAATATTATGTATGAGCTTCTTGCACAGGCAGGCAGCAAGGGGCTTACTACTGAGGTATCGTCTTATCTGATGGTATCCGTATATAAAATGATGCGGATCATCTATTCAACGAATAATAAGAATCCCCAGGCAATGTTTTCAGTTCTTCCGGAGGTATACAGCGGTCTGTCTGCTGCTCTGCAAAGCATTATAGAGACGAATGCCGCCCGGATCGCGGACGGTAAACCGGCAGACGGCTTCCAGGGCGCAGACCAGGTCTCAGCGCCTGCCCTTTCACCGGAGATCATTTCACGCAGCTATCCGGATCTTGCGCCGTCGCTGTATAATCTGATACAGAAAACAGAAGAAAAGCTGAAAAAGCTTAATTAAAGCACCTACGCTGATGCATGGGTGCTTTATTGTATATTTAAAAGAAAAGAGATAGATACAAATGAAAAAAACGTCCCGAAGGTCAACGAACCGCGCTATAGTCTATATCATAACATCCGCCTTCTGCTTTGCGGTAATGAATCTGTGTGTACGCTTGTCGGGTGACCTTCCGTCAATGCAGAAATCATTTTTCAGGAATCTCGTGGCTGTATTTTTTGCGCTTGCGGTAATACTGAGAAACAAGACCTCTCTGCGCCCGAAAAAGGGAAATATCCCGTTCCTGTTTTTACGGGCATCAATAGGCAGCCTCGGCATAGTATGCAACTTTTACGCGATAGACAATATCCCCCTGTCGGATGCATCTATACTTAACAAGATGTCGCCGTTCTTTGTAATAATCTTTTCAATACTTTTCCTGAAGGAAAAGCTTACTTTTATGCAGGGAGCAGCGGTATTCATTGCATTTATAGGCACATTGTTCGTGATAAAGCCGTCGCTGCAAAATGTTGACCTTATGCCTTCCGCGATAGGTCTTGCCGGAGGTATGTGTGCCGGCTTTGCCTATACGATGGTGCGTATCCTTGGTGTAAGGGGAGAGAACGGATCGCTGATTGTATTTTATTTTTCGGCATTTTCATGCGTGACCATGCTGCCGTTTCTGATTTTTGATTTTCATCCTATGGAGTGGCAGCAGCTTGCGGCATTGCTCGGAGCAGGACTTGCCGCAGCCGGGGGACAGTTTTCAATTACAGCTGCATATTGTCATGCACCGGCAAGAGAAATATCCGTATACGATTATTCTCAGATAATATTTGCAACTCTGCTCGGATTCATATTTCTCGGAGAGCTTCCGGATGTTTACAGCATAGTGGGATATATCGTAATATGCTCCATGTCGGTTCTTATGTTCATGTATAATAACAAAAAATGGATATTCAAGGAAAAGAATAAAATATAATAAAACTATATATTATATTAGATAAACAACACATATTGCGTCAATTATGTTGTAAATACTTTATTAGTAATTGATATTGACTAATATAATATAATATAATATAATATAATATAATAAGGTCATACTTTTTGAAAGGATGATCTAAATGAATAAGTCGTTTTTTATTGGAAAGGCAAAAAAGGTATTTTCTGTTTTTTTGATGTTGGGTATATTCTGTGTTTCTTTTGTGCCTTGTGTCTATGCCGCAAGTAAGAATAAATATACATCAACATTATCATTTGACACAACTTGTACTGGTGCAACCAGATACTATAGCGGTGATAATATTCAGATCAGTTTATCAACACATCCGACTAATATATCGAATAAGGATTTTAATAAATCAAAATATTCTAAAAATTATTATATTACTTTATATCGTAAGGGTTGGTTTTGGCATACTGATAAAATAGGTCAGGGAAAAGCTACTATTTTAAAAAATAGCACAATCAAATGGTCAAATGTTGGATCGGGTGATTATTATTTCTATTTTAGTAAAGAGAGAAATGGAATTAACATTGCTTCGAATTATGTTGTAATGAAAAACTATTAAAGGAATTAAATAGAATATGATAATTGAAAGACCGTTTGCATTATTTTTGGGTATTGTTATTCTGATCCCTTTATTAATCGTTTCAATAAAGAAAAAAAGACCGACAGGCAGAAAAATACTGTTGATATTATGTGTTATGTACATAAGTTTGGTTGCTGCAATAACTATTTTTCCAATAATAGCAGATCCGGAAATCATGGTATTTACCGATAAGACTATAAACTTGCAACCTTTTTCTACAATATCCGAATTGCTTCATGATAATTCCGATACTGAAACCGTAGTATTGCAGTTAATTGGAAATATTGTTATGTGTATTCCGTTTGGTGTTTCTTTACCCTTTATAATTGTACATAAACACAAATTTTTGTATATTTTAGATGCCGTATTATTTCCGATAATTATTGAAGCGGTTCAACTTCTTATTTCATTCATTTATAACAGCTATTACAGAACGATAGATATTGATGATGTCATTCTGAATTTTTCGGGAGTATTGGTCGGATATCTGATCTATCTTCTGCTGCCGAAATTCGTTAAAGAATTCTTTTCCTACACAGGAAAAAAATCCGATTGTAATAATGCAGTAAAAAGTTCATGAATCCCAAAAGCTCTGCAAGCCAAGCAGGGCTTTTTTACTTATCATCACAAATCATTCTTAAAAAGTAATTCAAACTCTGTTTATGCATTAATTCTATATTGTAGATTTAAATAAAGATATTTATAGTACCTATGATCGCACCGAGTACTGCGCCGAGATTGACCACAGCCTGAAGCTCGTTTTTCATTACGGACATCAACAGCTCTTCAAGCTCACGCACATCCATGCCGTCGATTTTATCCCGTATCATTCCGCTGATATCTATTCGTTTCGGTATTTCTGCGGCGATCTTTTCTGCAAAAACATCAAAGCCCTTTTCGGCTGCCGCCGATACTGTTTCACGGGATACGCCGCTTTCCCTGGCTGCCTCGCACAGCGGTTTATGGGCGATATTTCCGATCATTTCGGTGATATAGGATGCAAAAAGCTCCTTACCGTTTTCCCTGACATATGATTTTATACCCTCCTCGATCTTTATATCGGCGGCAAGCATAAGCTTATCGGTCAGGAACATAGCTATCATAGGATTACGGCGGTATTCCTTAGTTATTTCGCTGAGTGCGCCGTCGATAACAGGCTGCAGGTCTGTTTCGAGGAGTT
>CADCGS010000133.1 GCA_902801055.1 uncultured Ruminococcus sp.
CCTCGGTACGTTCCCGGCAGCAGCTGTCAGCTTCGTGAAAGAATATGCTCCGCTTATCCCGGAAAACTGTATCGTTATAGACAGCTGCGGCATTAAATCTGAAATATGCCCCGAGCTTACCCGACTTGCTCAGCAGTATGGCTTTACCTTCGTGGGATGCCACCCTATGGCAGGCAAGGAAACAAACGGCTTTGTCTCGGCGGATGCTGACCTTTTCGGCGGCGCAAGCTGTATCCTCGTGCCTTGCGGCGCTCCGAAGGAAAAAACAGATATGGTCGCCGCTTTTGCAAAAAAAATCGGCTTCGGCAGAGTGGTCTATTCTACTCCGGAAAAACATGACAGAATGATCGCCTTTACCTCTCAGCTTCCCCATGTTATAGCCTGCGCCTATGTGATGAGCCCTGTCTGCCCGGAACATAACGGCTTTTCCGCCGGAAGCTACAGGGATGTTTCAAGAGTTGCCCATATAAACGAAAGCCTTTGGACAGAACTCTTTATGGAAAATAATAAGCCACTTACTGAGGAAATAAATATACTTATAGATAATCTTTTACAGATAAGGGATTCCATCATTTCAGGCGACAGGGAAAAGCTGCAGGGACTGCTCGCTGAAAGCAGACAGATAAAGGAGGAACTTGGAGAATGAAAACTATAGAGGTCAAAACCGGCAGAAGCAGGTTTCATAGGAGTCATGTTGAGTTGTGGCATATCCATACCATAACGCCTCAGGAAACTGAATCCTTCGTACGGCTTAATTGGGGCTTCCTCGATTTTCTTTTGTGCCGGGAATGTCTTGGCAGCAGCTTTCGCTTCGCAGGCGAGGAACGCAAAAGACTTAGTACTATCGAAAAAATGTACGGCCATTTCTTTGAGCATGATATTACCCGCTCGGATATCGTCGTGGCTCTCGGCGGCGGCGTCACCGGAGATATGGCGGGCTTTGCGGCGGCAAGCTATCTGCGCGGCATCGACTTTGTACAGATACCTACAACTCTGCTGTCACAGGTGGATTCTTCGGTCGGAGGAAAAACCGGGGTTGACCTTCCGGGCGGAAAAAATCTTGTCGGCGCCTTCTGGCAGCCGCGGGTCGTCCTCATAGACCCCGATACGCTCAGAACCTTACCGCCTGTATTTTTCAGCGACGGTATGGGCGAGGTGATAAAATACGGCTGTATCCGCAGCAGCTCTCTTTTCGAGCGGCTTGAAAACGAAAATGCTGCTGATATCATCGACGATATCATATATGAATGTGTATCGATAAAACGTGATGTTGTCGAGCGCGACGAAAGAGATACCGGCGAAAGGGCTATCCTTAATTTCGGACATACCTTCGGCCATGCTATCGAAAAACTCGGAAATTACGGCGGGCTTACTCATGGTCAGGCAGTTGCTGTCGGAGCGCTGATGCTTACACGCATTACGGAGAAAAAAGGCATTACCGAAAAGGGTGCTTCGGACAGAATAGAGGCTCTGCTGAAAAAGAACGGTATGCCGACAGAAACGGAATTTTCACTGAAAGATATCCTTTCTGCGACAAGAGGGGATAAAAAAAGCACAGGCCGCAGCCTGAGCTTTATATTCCTACGCAGGATAGGAGAGTGTTTTATCAATAAGATCGCTATAGCAGAGACAGATAATTATTTCTGCGGGTGAATAACGAGCCGGAGAGGAGCTGCCGGTCTGCATCAGTCAACCTCAGCTTCGTCCCTCAGCGCCCGGTATCCTATTACAAATGCCATCGCTTCAAATATAATGGAAAACTGACATATCGTTGCTGTCGTAAGCTTGCCCTTTTCCATTCCGAATACTGCTCCTATCTCATTCAGCGCATCCTTCCCTCCGTCTACAAAAAGTACTGCGCCAAGAATAAGTATAAGCAGCCCTATTATGCCAAATATAATAGAGGTTATAAGTAAAGGCTTGTTTTTCAGCATAAATATCCTCCCTGTCAATAAAGGATCGCGCCGTATCTTGAGGCTAACATTTCCAGTTCCCCTTTGTCAATATCGCATCGGGTGTCAACGATAAGCCGCCCCTGGAAATAACGCAGTGCAGCCTCCAGTGTCGTGCTGTCGTTTGCGTGTACAGTCACCGGCAGACGTGTTATATTTGCATTGTCCGCAAGCAAGGATGCATCATCCGCAGAATGAAGCTCTATGAATACCGAATTTACTGCCTCATCGTCAAGGTCGATAATGTCCTCCTCAAGCCCGACGGTACATTCTATCGGCTCGGACATCACCAGATCATCCGGAAGAAAAAACGCCTCACAGTCTACTGCCGCCGCAAAGCTGTCCTTTTCCTTTTCCGGCTCGAAATGGGCGGGAAGGCTTTTGATAAGCTCTGCCTTCTCCCTTGTGAGAGTTCCCCGGGAAAGAATGAAGATATCCGCACCGTTTTCGCTGAGCAGGGTCATTTCCTCCTCCGTGAAATCTCCGATGGCAATAAGCGGCAGTTCTGCATGGGGAAACGCTTCTGCAATAAGCTCGGCAGTTTCATCATTTCCCTCGCTGCATGATATGCCGAAACCTGCCGCCCCGAGAGACTGCAGCGTTATCAGCGAGGCGATATAATCCGTGCCGGCACGGTTTACGCCCTCCTCGTCTACAGTCATGGTTATGAATATCGGAATATCTGCGGCATTGGCTGCAAATACAGCCGCACGCATCTCTCCGAGAGTGCCCGCGTCGGAAAGCAGGATAAAATCTGCTCCCGCATCGCGCAGCACCGTTATTTTTTCCAGATAATCAAAATACAGACCTTCAAATATACCGCTGGTGTAATGCAGTATGCCCGAGGGCGCTATAAGCCCCCCGACAGATGCCTTTTCGCCGGCGGCTTTTGCTGTCAGTCCGACAGCCTCACGACAAAGCCGCGGGAACTGTTCATCGCGGCTTTGCTCGTCAAGTCTTTTATGTGTGATATTCTTAGTCGGTGCAAAGATCATATCTGCGCCGGCTGAAAGAGCGCTTTCGCAGCGCCTGCGTAATCGGACAGCGCTTTCGGCGTCGTCCGGACTGTATTCATCGGAATTTATGCTTTCCCCGGCGAGGGGAAGACTGAATGAAAGCTCCATTTCGGTTCTCCTTTAGTCGGACAGATCACATTGATTCCGGTGCGGTGATCTTGAACATTGTCAGAACATTTGCAATTACCGTGCGTGCTGCTGTGCAAAGGGACAAACGAGCCTGCATCAGGGATTCATCATCATTCTTTACGCGGCAGGCATTGTAGAATTTATGGAAAAGCGTAGCTATATCATATACATAACGGGTAATGCGTGAAGGATCATAATCCCTGGCAGCCGTGACGATCTCCTCCTCGTAGGCTGCAAGTTTATTGATAAGCTCGATCTCCTCGGGCGCGGTAAGCCTTGCATGATCCTCAGCGGTGCATTTGCGCTGTGCAATACCGTCCTCGGCGAGTTTCCTGATAATATTGCAGATACGCGCATGAGCATACTGTACATAATATACGGGGTTCTGCGATGACTTCTCGATAGCGAGGTCTAGGTCAAATTCAAAAGGAGTGTTAGCTTCTCTGAGATTGAAGAAGAAGCGCGCCGCATCTATCGGTATCTCATCAAGCAGTGTAACGAGCGTTATAGCCTTGCCGCTTCTCTTGGAAAGCTTTACTCTTTCGCCTTCCTTGACAAGGAATACCATCTGCATAAGCACGACATCAAGGCGGCTTGCATCTACGCCGAGGGCAGTCAGCGCAGCCTTGAGGCGCGGAACATAGCCGTGGTGGTCTGAACCTAAAACGTCAATTGCAATATCGAAATTTCTTGTCACGAGCTTGTCGTAGTGGTATGCGATATCCGGTACGACATAGGTCGGCAGGCCGTTGGAACGCACAAGGACAAAATCCTTGTCTGCGCCGAACTGAGCGGCTTTGAACCATATAGCGCCCTCCTGCTCATAGGTATGACCCTTTTCCGTCAGGAGCTTTACGACCTTATCCACAGAGCCGTCATTATGCAGGGTACTTTCCCTGAACCAGCGGTCATATCTGATGCGGTATTTGAGCAGATCTCTTTCCAGACCCTCGATATTCTTAGGCAGGGCAAAATCAACAAGAGCCTTTCTTCTTTCCTCTGAGGAGGAATCAACATAGCTGTCGCCGTTAATCTCTGCAAATGCCTTAGCGTGGTCGATAATATCCTGACCGTGGTAGGAATCCTCGGGAAGCTCCCAGTCATCGCGGTAAAGCTGCATATAGCGTACTTCAAGGGAGGTCGCGAATTTTTCTATCTGGTTACCTGCATCGTTTACATAGAATTCCCTTGCGACCTGATAGCCTGCCGCATCGAGCACGCTTGCAAGGCTGTCGCCTATAGCGCCGCCGCGGGCGTTGCCTATATGCATAGGGCCTGTGGGGTTAGCGGATACGAATTCCACAAGGACGCGCTTTCCTCCGCCGAAATCCGATCTGCCGTAATTGCTGCCCTTATCCGCGATCTCATCAAGTACCTTTGAATAGAATGAGCTGTCGTAGAAGAAATTGATAAAACCGGGGCCGGCTATTTCATAGCGTGCCATATCGGTCTGAGAAAGGTCGATACAGCCTGTGATTATCTCTGCTATTTTTCTCGGAGCTGCGCGGAAAGCTCTTGCCGAAGCCATTGCCGCATTTGTAGCGAGGTCGCCGTGGCTGCGGTCCGCCGGTATCTCTATATTGAACTGCGGTATTTCCGCCTGAGGGAGAAGTCCCTCGCTGATTGCTTTTTCAAATGCCTTACGCAGAGCCGTTTCCAGGCTGCTGACTGCTGCTGACGCTGTTGACATTATTTATGCCTCCTTGATTTTGAGTGTAAGTTCATTGGAGCTTGCAAGCTCGCTTTCTATATCTATCGAATAACGCACAGAAACCTCTCCGCCGCTGTCGTCGAGTGAAACGCTGACCGATTCGGTATATACCCCGAGCGTAAGCGAGCCGAAAGGTGTGTTATATTCGCATTTGTGACGCTGACCCTCTTCGAGTATGAGGTGATGATTTTCCGCGCCGCCCTTCATAACGGTCACGGTATTATCGGGAGTGACCTTAACTGTCGTCCGGTAATGCTTTTCCGGGGCAGACGGGTCATATTCCTTATAGCTTATATAGCGGCTGTCTCCCCTCATAACATATGACGCCGAGGTCTCCAGCTCTATTTTTTCTGTATTTCCTTCTACAGTCTGTTTTCCGCAAACAGACAAATTATATTTCTCTTCCATTTTCCCTTTCCTCCTACTGGGGCTTTGCCCCAGGTCTCGCCTGCCGGCTCGGTCGGCGCTTCTCAGCCTGCGGCTGAGAGGTGTCCACTGGACACCCGCGCCCCCACCAAAGGCTCT
>CADCGS010000134.1 GCA_902801055.1 uncultured Ruminococcus sp.
TGCGCCGCCGCAGGCAGACGGAAAGATCGTATACAATAAATAACGATCGCGGGTAATAAAGTTTTCTTACGGGTGCAGAGTGAGCGGAGCGAACGATTACGCGAACTGACACCGGCGGCACGCCGGCGCGAATTGAGAGCGCAGGCACTGCGCCGGTTACAATATTGTAGTTGAAATATTTATGAAAAAATACTATAATAACCATATATATTGCCATAAATCATGGGTTGGTGCGAGGTGAGGTCAATTGAGTAAAACGAAAAAACAGAAAAGCAATAAAAAGAAAAGCAATGTCGGTCTGACTATACTTATACTCGGTCTGATCCTGCTGATCGCGGCTGTGCTTTCCTTTATCATACTTAACCTCATCAATAACAATGCGAATGATAATAAAAAATATACGACCTCATTTATAACCTCCGAGGTCGTCAAGAAAATGAATTACGATAACCTCTCCGAGATCACTGCGTCGAATATGAGTAAATATTACGATATTCCCGACGGGATGGTCGAGGATTCATCAATGTATATTTCGACCAGAGCTGATAATTTTACTGAGATAGCCTGCTTCCGGCTCAGGAATGAAGGCGACCAGGAAAAGCTGGTAAAGATCATCAACGAATATATAAATGACAAAAAAACGACCTACAGTAAGGTGAACGATAAGGCTTATGCAATAGCCGCATCCGGGAAAACCGATATCGTATATCCCTACGTTTTCGTGGCAATAGCCTCCGACAGCGATGCCGCAGTTTCGGCGTTTGAATCGGTTATAGGCGTTAATTCTATCGAGAAAAAATCTACGGCAAAAAAAACATCCCCTTAAAGCATCAGGCTTTAAGGGGAATATTTTTTTCTTTCGGGAGGCGGCTGATTATTTGATTATGCTTTCGCCGTCCATATCCTCGGGCTGGGGAAGACCTAACAGTTTGAGCATGGTCGGTGCGATATCTGCCAGTCTGCCGCCGTCGCGCAGCTCACACGGATGATTTACTACAACGAACGGTACAAGGTTTGTCGTATGTGCAGTGAACGGCTCGCCGTTTTCGTCAAGCATTCTGTCTGCATTACCGTGATCTGCTGTGATAAGCACAACGCCGTCAAGCTTCTCTACTGCCTTGACTACCTGTCCGAGACAATCATCAACAGCCTCAACAGCCTTTACTGCAGCATCAAATACGCCTGTATGTCCTACCATGTCGCAGTTTGCATAGTTAAGGATGATAACATCATACTTGCCGCTTTCGATGCGCTCGAGGACGTTTTTCGTTACCTCATATGCGCTCATTTCCGGCTGGAGATCATACGTAGCTACCTTCGGCGACGGGATAAGGCATCTGTCCTCGCCCTCGCTTACAGCCTCAACGCCGCCGTTGAAGAAGAATGTTACATGAGCATATTTCTCCGTCTCGGCGATCCTGAGCTGGGTCAGCCCCTTGCGGGATATATATTCGCCGAACATATTAGTAAGCTTCTGGGGCTTGAATGCGATCTCAACATTCGGCATAGTTGCGTCATACTGGGTCATGCAGACATAATTGAGCGGGAAGAAGCCATTCCTTCTCTCGAATCCGCTGAATTCTGGATCAACAAATGTACGGGTGATTTCTCTTGCCCTGTCGGGACGGAAATTGTAGAAGATAACGCTGTCGCCGCTCTTTATAGTTGCATTCTCAACGCATACGCATGGAATCACAAATTCATCGGTAACGCCGTCCTCATATGACTTCGTAATAGCCTCGACAGCGCTCGAAGCCTTGTTGCCCTCGCCGTAAACCAGAGCGGCATATGCCTTTTCAACACGGTCAAAGTTATTGTCTCTGTCCATTGCATAATAACGTCCCGAAATGGTAGCTATCTGACCGAGACCGATCTCTTCAAGCTTAGCCTGACACTGCTCTATATATTCCTTTGCGCTTGAAGGCGGGACGTCTCTGCCGTCGAGGAATGCATGGATATATACATTCTTTACGCCGATGGTCTTAGCCATTTCAACAAGACCGTAAAGGTGAGTGTTATGGCTGTGTACGCCGCCCGGAGAGAGCAGACCCATGAAATGCAGAGCCTTGCCGTCCTCAGCGGCGTTTTTCATAGCATTGACAAGAGCCTCGTTTTTGAGGATGCTGCCGTCCTTGATAGCCTTTGTTATCCTCGTCAGCTCCTGATAAACGACGCGGCCTGCGCCGATATTGGTATGACCGACCTCACTGTTGCCCATCTGACCGTCGGGCAGACCTACGTCCATACCCGATGCAGCGATAAGTCCCCACGGATTCGTGGAGAGGATATGTTCAAGATTCGGCTTTTTTGCAGTGCGTATAGCATTGCCGTAATTTGTTCCGATACCGAAGCCGTCCAGTATCATAAGTACTAATGGTTTTTTCATATTGGTGTTCTCCTTTTTTGGTTTTTAAATCAATATAATGCTGCACCGTCTTTTGCTGAGGTGCTCTTTTTTTCTATCCATTTGGTGCTTACAGATCCATAGCTTTTAATAGTTTTATATCCGGAACTGTTTTCTTCATATTCTGCAATTGCATATGCCTGAAGGTATTCCATTTTTCCGGCGGATAAACTATAACGCATACCGCTTGGAGCAGAATCGTCATATTCCTCACTTTTTTCCACTAATTGATAGCCTGTATATCCGGACAATTCCATAAAATAAACATAATCGCCATACACGCCAAGTGTGGGAGGATAGTTATTTTCATATGACATAAACAAAATCTTCTTTTCTCCGCCGTCAAGCTTTACAGAACAAAACTTATTTACGTCCTTTGACGAGCCGTAAAGCTCACCTGTATAGTAGAAAAGAGTGCCGGATCGTGTATCAACATAATAATCACATACTGATTCTTTGGTTAACTGCTGCGGTTCACCGCCGCCAAGGGGCAGCCTGTAAAGATAAGAATTATCCCGGTCGGATGAATCATTCCTTGCGATATAGTACAGATAATCTCCCACAACTTCAAGACGTCCTGCAAGATTTTCGGTATGACTGTATTTTTCATCCACAGATGAAATTGATACCAGCTTCTGCTTACCGCTTCCGTCAGGTCTGACCTTATATATGCCTATCCTGCTCTTATCGTATGAATAATCAGCAGAAAGACCCTTTACAGTATATCCGCAGTCTGCATAGTAAAGATATCCGTCCTTAAAGGTAACCGAGCTTGCTCTGATATCATCGCTGAGCAGCTCCATGCCTTTGCCGTCCAGGGCAAATCTTCCCACGAGGTAATTCTGAGGAACATGATCGTTAAACAGCTCTCCCGGCGAAACAAATTTAAAATAAACATATCCGTCGCCGCCGTCCACCCAGTTATCACAGTAATACATGATATTGTCTGAGATAGATCCGATCAGCTCAGCGGAATAGGTCTTGTCCGCCTTTGCCTGTACCGCACTGTTCCAGGAGTTGACATCATAAAGCACTTTTTTTCTGACATTTTTCAGATCGCTCAGATCATACTCAAATATCTTCCCCCGATCCTCCTCATCGCAGGAAACCGCCTTATTTCCGCTGACGATGCTTCTGTCCGGTCTTAGCTCTGAAAGCTCGGTGAAAGCCTTATCAGACTTTTCTCTTGCAATCTCAGAAAAAACCGGGGCATCCGGGTTTGTGATATCCAGAATACATTTCCCGTTATTGTAGAAGGTTTTGCCGTCAATAGAACACACCGCACCGCGCTGAGTATCAGTCTGAGCCACAGTCCGGGCTTTGTCACTGCTGTTTGCCCCTGAGTCTGATTCCGGAGCTGCCGGGTTTTCGCTTTGCGCTGCACCCGCGGAAGAGTCAGATCCGCTGCCCGAAGAATCCTCGCCGCATCCTGCCGCAAAGGAAAGTGTGAGCGCTGCGCAGAGGGTAAGGGCTGCAAGTCTTTTTTTCATAACATATTCACTCCCTTATTTCAGCAAAAGTACCGGGTGAAAAATCGCCCGATACTTTCATAGGAATATTATATTATTTGCTTGCTTCGTCGAGAAGAACGCCGAAATCAGCAGCCTTGAGAGATGCGCCGCCGATAAGACCGCCGTCTACGTCGGGCTGTGCAAGAAGACCCGCGCAGTTCTTCGGATTCATGGAACCGCCGTACTGAATGGTAACTGCGTCTGCCGTAGCCTGATCGTAAAGCTTTGCAAGAGTTGCACGGATAAATGCGCAAACCTCCTCAGCCTGCTCTGCTGTAGCGGTCTTGCCTGTGCCGATAGCCCATACAGGCTCATAAGCGATAACAGTCTTTTTGATATCCTCAGCAGAAACGCCGGCAAGATCAAGCTTTACCTGTCTGGAGATGACCTCCTCGGTGATGCCTGCCTCTCTCTCCTCGAGAACCTCGCCTACGCAAACGATGGGCTTGAGACCTGCTGCAAGAGCAGCCTTTGTTCTGAGGTTGACTGTTTCGTCAGTCTCGCCGAAATACTGTCTTCTTTCGCTGTGGCCGATGATAACATATTCAACACCGATCTCTGTGAGCATAGCAGCGGAGATCTCGCCTGTGTAAGCGCCGCTCTCCTTAAAATGTACATTTTCTGCGCCGACCTTGATATTTGTGCCCTTTGTCAGCTCAACTGCTGTTTCAAGGTTTGTAAACGGCACACAAATGATAACGCCGCAGGTGGCATTTGCTGCGATGGGTTTAAGCTCCTCGATAAGAGCCTTT
>CADCGS010000135.1 GCA_902801055.1 uncultured Ruminococcus sp.
GAAGCTTCCTTGCGAGTGCAGAGTGAGCGGAGCGAACGATTACGCGAATAGCGCGTAAGCGCGTGGGTCCAGGGAGCTTGCTCCCTGGCGGGGGTCCGGGGCGAGCAGCCCCGGGCGGGTCTGGGCGGCAGCCCAGCAGGAGGCGGCACGCCGGGATGGCAATGAATAAACGGTATCTTTTTTGTCAATAGTCTGATTGAGAATATAAAGGGGTGGTTTTTTATGAAGATGGTTTTCAAGGCGTTTTGCTGTGCAGTCGTTATTTCCTGCCTGCTTTCACTTGCCGGTTTCTCCGGAGCCTGTGAAGATATCGGCAACCGTGTGTTCCGGCTGCATATCATAGCAAATTCAGATACCGAAAACGACCAGCAGCTTAAACTTCTTGTACGGGATGAAATAACAGCTTATACTGATTCACTTTTTGAAGATTGTAAAAGCAAGGAGGAGGCTGTGGATGCCGCTGTGTCTCACCGCGATGAAATAATCGCAAGGAGCAGGGCAGTCCTCCGCGCTAACGGCTGCAGCGATAATGTAAATGCTTATGTGACAAAGATGAGATTTGATACCCGTGTTTACGACGATTTTACCCTCCCCGCCGGAGAATATGACGCACTGCGTATCGTTATCGGCGAGGGTAAAGGTCATAACTGGTGGTGCGTGCTGTATCCGGCTGTGTGTGTGCCTTCGGCAAGCAGCAGTATAAACGACGCCCTGAACGATGAGGAAAATGAGATAGTTCACGACTGCGACCGCTATGAGATACGCTTCAAGGCAGTCGAAATATTCCAGAGCCTTCTCGGTCTGTTCGGGTGAAAAAAATCAGCCCCGCGGTTTACCCGTGAGGCTGATGCTGCGTTTATTTCCAGCTTGTGAAGCCGATGTCGCTCATATGGAGTCCGTAGATCTGATAAAGCATTTCGTCCCATTTCGCCATGTAAAGCTTTGCCTTGGCATTGCCGACCGATTTGCCGTTTTTAAGCATCGTCTTGTCATATGCATCCGCGATATAACCTGATCCTAAATCAGTCGCTTCAAATGGTATCGCAGAGGTTTTTGTCAGAGATGACATCTTGCCTACCGCCATCATCATTACGGTCTTGGCGCTATTCGCATTATTTCCGTTGTCCTCCACCCATGTGAATAACATACTGTATTTCTTTGTCTTATCATCTATTATCATTATCAGATCATAGATATTATTACCCTCTATCCCGGCTTCTGTTGCGGCAAATTCAAGCATTTTCTCATTTAAAGCATAGGCAAATGCGTATGCCGAGCCTTTTTGGACATTCTGATCTATATTTTTTTCCATGACGATCACGGAATTGCTTGCTTTGTCATAACGTGCCTTGTCCGCCTTCATGCGCCAGATAAGCTTGTCGTATCCGCTCATGGCATTTACAACGACCTTGCAGCTTGCCTCCTTGCCGTTATATGTGCGTACCGTAACATAAGCTGTACCGGGCTTTACTGCCTTGAAGCTGCCTGTCCAGTCGGTTTTGGTCATTTGCAGCACCTTTGCGTTACTCGTGCGGAAGGTGCGCTTTGCACAGCCTGCATTATCAGGTACAGATGCACTGAGAGATGCACTCTGTCCCTCCGTCAGGGTGATAAGTCCTCTGCTGAGCGTTACCTTAGAGGGAGCTTCCCTGACAGTTACCTTGCAGGTGCTTTCCTTTCCGTTGTAGGTGCGCACGGTAACATATGCGATACCGACCTTGACTGCGGTAAAGCTGCCTGTCCATTTTGTATTTGTCATTTTTACGATACTGCTGCTGCTTGTGCGGTATGTCCTGTTCGAGGAAGCTGCGCCGTCATTTACTCCTGAGCCGAGAGTATAGCTCTCCCCGACGCCGAGAGTCAGCACTCCCTTCGCTATAGTGACCTTCGAGGGAGCATTTTTTACGGTAACGGTACATTTTGCCGTTTTACCGTCCGCTGTCTTTGCAGTTATAACTGCGGTACCGTTTTTTCTGCCGGTCACAAGACCTCCTTTTACGGCAACCGCGTTATTATCCGAACTTGCCCATGAAACGGCTTTTCCTGACTTGACATTGATGCGAACGCTCTCACCCTGACCGAGTGCAAACGCCGTCTTGTCGAGTGTTATGCCCGCCGGAGCAGCCTGAACTACAGCTGCGGTATCCGCAAGCATCGGAAGTACAGCCGTCCCGCCGCCAAGTATGACAGCAGCAGAAAGTCCTGCCGACGCAAGCCTGTGAATAAGCATCCTTGTCTTTTTCATAATGCAACACCTTTCATTTTTATTATTCCGATACAGATATATCGCTGTGTCCGGAAAGATATTCGTTCCAGATATCGAAAAGGAGCAGGGCAAATTCCCTGTATCCCTTCGGGTAATAATGCCCTCCTATGGCATTATCATGAAGCACCTTATTATTAATATATCTGTCCTTAAATTTTTCAAGGTCGAGCAGCCTTGTATTATATTCCTTTTCATACTGAGCGCATATTTCCCTTATCGCATTATTATACGGGTCATAGCGCTTTGCGTCATATGTACCGTCCTCACCGGTCGGAATAGTCTGCATAAAGATATATGCATCGGGGCTGATCTGATGCACCTCACGGATGATCCGCGACATAGAGCCGTAGTAGCTGACGGTCTCAGTGCCGATATCCTCCGCCGAACCGACCTCCAGACGCATCCCGGGGTCATCGCAGGCGTCATTCAGACCCAGACCGATAATATATGCATCGACCCTTCCGCTCTGCCTTGCCTTATCAAGCCCTCTCGGGGTATAAAGCCAGCTTTCGGCTGTAGCGCCGCTTTTTCCGCAGTTGATATATTCGCACCCGGTCAGCTCGCTCATATAATGCGGCCACGCAAGATCCTCATTTGTTTCTGTTGCGTTTCCCCGGCTGTCGAAGGTGAAGCCTGCCGTAAAGCTGTCCCCGATACAGCAGACCCGTCTGAACCGCGCACATTCCGCCTTTGTCGTATCCTCACTGCTTTCGGGCGATGATGATGCAATTTCCGGTTTTTCCTTTTCATTGACGCTCATGTCATTATCCTCCGTTTCAGAGCCATTTTCCGGAGCAGTACTGCTCACACTGCTGTGCTCCCGCACCTCAGACCCCTCCGGTGCCTTTTCACTGCACGACGCCGCACATAATACAAGTCCCAGACAAACTGCCGCCGCCAGCATTCTCATCCATATACAACTCCTTTAATAACAGGGAAGCTCCACCCCCCCTCACGGGCAGCAGAGTATCCCGAAAATGATCAAGAATTAGGTCTGCGGTAGAAATTGCCGCGGATCTCCTCGGATTTAATTACATTTATGAATGCGCCGGGATCGGTGGTCTTTATTTTTGCTATTACCCTTCTTATCTCGTCAGAGGATACTACGGAATAGATCATATTCCTTTCCGCGCCGAGATACAGACCGGTGCCCTTGAAAAGAGTACCGTCATGGTTTGTGCAGTCCCTTATCACGGTATAGACCTCGTCCGGCTTTTCGGTGATTATCAGCAGCGTCTGTTTCTGATATCTGCGGTAGAGCATCTGTATAAGCATCGTAGAGCAGAATTGCAGGATAATGGAATACATCGCGCTCGTCCAGCCCGACAGCATACCCGAAAGCGCAAGCACGACCACATTCCCTGCAAATATGTAATTCCAGGCATCCTTTCCGTAATGCTCGGATATAAATATCGAAATGAAATCTGTGCCGCCGCTCGTAGCATTATTGAGCAGGCATATCGCTATCGCTGTACCGTTTACTATGCCGCCGAATACCGCACAGAGAAGGATATCGTCCGTCAGGTGCATATCCGGCATCATATCGGCAAAGGCCGAGGACAGCACTATCATGATAAGCGAATAAAGCGTGAATCTCTTTCCGATAAACCTGAAGCTTATCAATGCCGGAAATGCGTTGAGTGGTATATATATGATACTGAGCGGCAGCGATACTCCGCAGAATTTCAGCAGCACCTGCTGCGACAGCAGAGATACACCGGTAAAACCTCCCGCAAGCAATCCTGCGCCGCGCAGGAAATTCCTTATCGAAAATC
The DNA here is from genome assembly GCA_902801055.1 of uncultured Ruminococcus sp. Taxonomy (GTDB): domain Bacteria; phylum Bacillota; class Clostridia; order Oscillospirales; family Acutalibacteraceae; genus UBA1213. Next base: position 4,042 of record CADCGS010000135.1, read on the forward strand.
CATACATTGCCGCCGCAAGGATAACACACACTATCTTTCGTATTTCCCTGAGAAAGGCTCTCCCCTTTCCGTTTGTCTCACTCATACCCTTCACCCCGCTTCAGGCAACACATCTGCGGCACTATCCTTGTGCGGTATTGCCTTTATTTATCGCATTACCGCAGGAATGTCCGCTGCATAATATGCAGTCTCCGGTCAGAAATCTATATCGTGGTCGTGGAAGTCGTATGCACCGTCAACTATCTCGCTCTGACGCATCTTCATGCGTATCCTGTCTTTTTCCACAGCATCGGACAGGGTATCCTTGAATTCACGGACGTGCTTGATATTCTTGACCTCGAGAGTAGGATTGGTCTTATCATGAGAATAGACCGTCAGCGTGCCGATACCAAACATCTTCTGGAACAGGGTGCGCGTCATTTCCATATCGGTGACTCTGTACATAAGAATTTCGTTTTCGGTGCTTCTGAGCAGTCCTCTCTGTATTATGATCTTCTTTTCGGTAAGGATATATTTTGTAAACGTCCACGGGATACCGAAAAATCCCCAGCGTTTTCTTTCG
>CADCGS010000136.1 GCA_902801055.1 uncultured Ruminococcus sp.
TTGATAACCGTCAGGTTAACTACGCTCGTTTTGCACAATCTGACGAAAAAATTGACGGCGCATCTGCGGCACTATCTTTGTGCGGTATTGCCTTAAAAATATAAAGCCTTCTGCGGCACTGTTCAAAGCCGAGAGAACGGTAAAATTCCTCATTTTCTCCCGGAGAGCGGACAATGAATATTTCTCTGCCGCCGAGATCCGAGCAAAGCAGATCCACGCACCGTGAACCGAAGCCCTGTCTCCTGTACTGCGGTGCAGTGCATACCGAGCCGATAACAGCCTGTGTACTGCTCAGAGCCGACGTCATTGCAAATGCGGCGGGATCACCGTTTTCGTAAATCAAACAGCATCTTGCCGTACCGTGACGCAGCCTGTGCGACAGATCCAGAAGAAAATCCTCATATGCCGGAACGTCAAAGCCCCTCCCGCGGCAGCTCTCCATTACGGAATATGCATCCTTCGGGTCGGCGGAAAGATCGGATACCGCTGCGTCATCTGAACAGAAATTTGATTTTTTTCGTCTCATTATTATCCCGTATCCGCTGTCAGGAAATATTTCATCCTCGCTTACGGCTGAGCCTGCTCCGGCAGCCTGCAGAAAATCTCTCAGTTCCGCTTTGTCGGAGCGAACAGATAATACCACAGTCATATCTCCGGCGTATTTTATCACCGAGGAACAGACATTTCCGCTGTCGTCATACTGCAGCCATAATTCTATAAGACCGCTGTAACCGCCGTAGCTCTCCATAAGACACAATGTCCGGCAGGCGCATATACCGCCGCCGCTGCAAAGCTCCGTCAGCGCACGGGCAGCTTCTTCGCTGTTTATTCCGGTATAGCTTATCATTTTATCCCTTTCCTGCGGCAATATTTTCCGAAAGTACAGCCGCAAGGTCAAGCACAGCCTGTGCATCACTGAGTTTTATAAGGCTTGCATTCGCGTGGAGGTATCTGCACGGTACAGACAGCGCAATTGTACGCACACCGCCGCGGGATCTGTGTATCGCTCCGGAATCGTTTCCTCCGGCGATGACCGTCTTTGTCTGTGCCGGTATACCGTTTTCCGCCGCAAGCTTCATCGCAAGGTCATAATACCCCTTATCGTAAATGGTCGAATGATCCATAAATGAAACTACTGCTCCGCTGCCCTCGAGGCAAACTCTTTTTTCGTTATCATTTCCCGGGATATCGGCAGCCGTTGTAGCCTCGATAACGATGGCGCTGTCCGGCGCGACAGTATAGGCAGCCGCAGCTGAGCCGCGCAGACCGACCTCCTCCTGTACACAGAAAACGAAGGTCATATCATAGGGAAGCTCCCGTCTCATCAGCTCAATAAGCACAAGACAGCCGAACCGGTCATCTATAGCCTTACTGATGAGCCGTCCGTTCCTGTCGTCATAGATGCTGTCGAAAACAATGCTGTCGCCGGGGCGGACATATTTCATAGCCTCTTCCCTGCTCCCTGCTCCGATATCTATGGTAAGAGCCGAGGGCGGGGGATTTTTGCCCTTTTCGTCCGCCTTCAGAAGGTGTACGGGCTTGCAGCAGACAACGCCCGGCAGCCTGTCTCTTCCGACAAGCACCTGACGGGCAAATACTGCACTGTCGTTTATCCCGCCGACACAGGCGAATTTAAGAAGCCCGTCCTGGCATATATCGGTAACGATAAAGCCGACCTCATCCATATGTGCGGAGATCATGAGCTTTTTATCCGGGCGGTTTGTGCCTTTTTTGAAGGCAATTATATTACCAAGGTTATCGGTTCTGATCTCGTCCGCAAGGGGAGTTATATGACGGAGTATTATCTCCCTGACAGCACCCTCATCTCCGGAGATCCCCCCGGCAGTGCAAAGCTCCTGCATAAGAGCCGTATCCATCATTTTCCCTCACCTCCGGCAATATACTCCGCAATAACAGCGGCGGTACTTTCGATATCATCAAGGCTTATTATCTCGGTCTGGGTATGCATATTCTTTTCCGGTACGGATATAACAGCACAGGGTATGCCCCCGGCGGTTATTGCGATACCGTCGGCATTCGTCCCGGTACTGCCGCCGTCCACTTCAAATGAATATCCGGCGCCGAGCCTTTCGGCAGCCGAAACAAGCCCGTCCGTCATTCTCCGTGAAAGAACGGGCGCTATGCTGATTATCGGCCCCTTGCCAAGCTCCCCGCTTTGTCCGTCCGGGACGCCGTCCTGCTTTGCAAAGCCTACGTCAACAACAATTGCTTCATCCGGCTTAAGCGAAAATGCTGCTGTTGCAGCACCGCTTTCGTTTGTTTCCTCCTGAGAGGAAAACACGAGCGTTATACTTGTATCTTTAAGTCTTCCCGCAAGAAGCTGTGCCGCCCTGATAATTACCGCACAGCCTGCCCTGTTGTCAAGAGCAGGGGCAGTGACCTTATTTCCGAGAAGCTCACGGAATTTTCCGTATACAAATGCGGTATCGCCGCGCGAGAATAGCTCCCCTGCCGTATCCGACGGCAGACCTGTATCTATCCACAGGTCATCCTTTGTCATGCCTTCTTCTTTTTTGATAAGATGGGGCGGCAGTGTACAGATAACGCCGGGGACATTCTTTTTTCCCTGTACTGTCACGACTGTTCCGGCAAGTGCGCGCATATCCATCCCGCCCACGGGATAAGCCTTCAGGAAGCCCTCCTCGTTTATATCGGTAATGATAAGACCTATCCTGTCCGCATGGGCGTCAAGCATGATACGGTGCTTTGCATTATCCGCACCGATGCGTGCGGTTATTGTCCCTGTAGGCAGCAGACGTATTTCATCGGCAAATGAACCCGTAAGTGAGCGTATCACGCCGAGCATTTCGCTTTCTCTTCCGGAGACGCCGGTCTCTTCACAGAGCCTTTGCAGTATCTCTTTAGTTTCCATAGTAATTCTCCCGCATCACATTTCGTTTACAAGCCTTTTGAAATGAAGTCCCTTTTCCGCGAAATTCTTATACATATCGAAGCTTGCGCTCGCCGGTGACATAGCCACGATATCGCCGGGAACGGCATTTTCTCTTGCGGCGGCGACAGCCTCCTCCATATTGCTGACACGGATTATAGCAGGATTGCCTTCGCTGTAATCCGGAGCCGCCTTTGCAGCAGCCTCTATCTTATCGGCAGTTGCACCGAAGAGGATAAGCGTTTTTACTGTCGAAGGCACGACCTTACCCATATCGTCATAAGGGATATGTTTGTCGTAGCCGCCGGCGATGAGGATTATTTTCTGTTCAAAGAGCGAAAGCATACCCTTTACTGTTCTTGTGGGGCTTGTGCCGATAGCATCGTTATAGTAGCGCACGCCGTCAAGCTCTCTGACAAGTTCTGCGCGGTGTTCAACTCCGCCGAAGGTCTGAGCTACCTGCTTTATGGTCTGAGCATCGGCAAGACCCCATACAGCGCTTATTGCTGCAAGATAGTTTTCGATATTATGAAGTCCGGGGATCTTTATATCCGAAGCGTTCATTATTTTAGTTTCATTTCCGTATTCATTCATTATGATGCTGCCGTCCTCAGCCATATATGCGCCGTTGCCGACCTTATTGCGGCGCGAGAAATAAAACAGTCCGCCGCGGACGATATTGCTGAATGAGGAGGCGATATCATTATCGAGGTTAAGCACAGCCTTACCGAAGGCATTCTGATGGAGGACGATATTTTTCTTGGAGTCGATATATTCCTGCATATCCTTATGGATATCGAGGTGATTCGGTGCGAGGTTAGTAACAACGGCGATATCGGGGCTTTTACGCATAGAGATAAGCTGGAAGCTTGAAAGCTCCACAACAGCGATATCATCCGGTGAGATATTTTCTATATCCGGGAGGAGCGGTCTGCCGATATTTCCGCCGAGATGGACGGTATATCCCTTTGCTTTAAGTATTTCAGAGATAAGAGTAGTCGTAGTTGTTTTTCCGTCGCTGCCGGTAACTGCGATGATCCTGCACGGGCAGAGGTCGAAAAACACCTCCATTTCGCTTGTTACGACAGTACCCCTTGCTCTTGCGTCGTCAAGCTCCGGCATAAAGAATTTCATACCGGGTGTACGGAAGATGATATCCGCATCGAGACTGCTGAGGTAATTTTCACCAAGACGGAGCTGTGCGCCGTACTGTTCGGCAAGCTCTGCATTTTCCCCGAGAGCCTCACGATCTCTTTTATCGCACGCAAGCACCTGTGCGCCATATTTTCCGAATAATTTTATCAGCGGCAGATTACTTCCGCCGATTCCACAAAGTGCTATCCTTTTTCCCTTTAACCCATTCAAAAATGCTTCTGTTCTCTTATCCATAAAAAAACCTCATTTCATCAATATTTTCTGACTTTACCTATTATATGACGATTTCCCGAAAATTTCAAGTACTCCCCGGCGGTGCGTGCCCGCACTGGGCAATTCGCGCCGGCGTGCCGCCGGTGTCAATTCACGTAATCGTTCGCTCCGCTCACTCTGCACTCATAAGGAAGCTTTGTTGGCCGCGATCGTTATTAAAGCCGCGGGGAACATAACGGAAAGTTTAGGTCAAGCCTTTTTAAAGGCTTGCGGTTTCCAAAGGGCGCGGGTGTCCGGTGGACACCTCTCAGCCGCA
>CADCGS010000137.1 GCA_902801055.1 uncultured Ruminococcus sp.
GCTTGATAACCGTCAGGTTAACTGCGCTCGTTTTGCACATTCTGACGAAAAAATAGACGGCGCATCTGCGGCACTATCTTTGTGCGGTATTGCCTTAAGACCGCGAGTAGTGAATGTTCGGTATGAGTGCAGAGCGGAGCGCAGCGCAGCGACCCCCGCGAATTGATAGCGGAGGCACTCCGCCGCTCCGCTCACTCTGCGCCCGTAAGGAAGCTTTGTAACCCGCGATCTGAACTTATTGTATACGCTCCTTCCTTCTGCCTGCGGCAGCCACCTCCCTCGGAGAGGGAGGCAAAAGGCCCCCTCTTCGAGGGGGCTGTCAGCGAAGCTGACTGGGGGAGTGCAAAGCTGACCGGGAGAGTAAAGAAAACTTTGCAACCCGCGATCGTAATTAAAGCCGCGGGGAACAAAACGGAAAGTATAGGTCAAGCTTTTAAAGGGTGCGTGCCCCCCAAGGGCACTTCCTACGGGCGCAGCAGATGTGGTGCTGAGCAGATAGGCGGTTTCCCGGCGGTGTTGCCTTAATTGTCAGGCTTCAAGTGATTTGGTGCGAAGTGACGAAAAAGATGTAGACAAAACAGGTGCTGAGCCGACGGTATGACCTGTACAGTGGTTTCATGACCAATGGAGGGAGCAGTAATAATAAAATTATCGCCTGATATAGTAAAGCAGCATAGTATGTTATGGGAGGTAATGATATGGATACTACTGTTTATATTGTGGAAAAAGGTGACACGCTTTACGGCATAGCAAAAAAATTCGATACTACTGTGGAAATACTGGCTGCATTTAACGGTATAAGCGACCCGGATGTACTGTCTCCCGGCATGATACTCCGGATTCCATTTGAGGACGAGGAAGGCTATTATACGGTTCGTTCCGGCGATACTCTGTACAGTATCGCAAAAAAATACGGCACTACGGTCGGCGCTCTTGCTTCGCTGAATATGATAAGTGACCCGGATGTTATCAGGATAGGACAGAAGCTCCGTGTGCCGTCAGGAGACAGTGTGATTGTGTATATTGTGAAAAAGGGTGATAGTCTGTACGCTATCGCAAAGGAATACGATACCTCCGTCGGCGCAATAGCCGATCTCAACGGCATAGATGACCCTGATCTGATTATGCCCGGTCAGGTTTTGCAGATACCGTCCCGGGAGAATTCCGGCGATATGGATGATATGAAGGAATATACCGTCCGCAAGGGTGATACTCTCTGGAGCATAGCCCGGAAAACGGGTACGTCTGTCGCACATCTTACGAATCTTAACCGGCTTGACAATACCGATTGCCTTAAACCCGGACAGATAATAATACTCAGGAAATAATTATACTTTGCGTTTTGCCTTTCCGGTCAGGAGCATAGCTGTGATGCAGAATAATATACACAGTACTATCTCCGCCGGCACGGGCAGATGCAGATTATTCAGGAGCATACACGGGATAACCGCGCATATTGCCGGACGAAGGATATCATCTGCGGGCGAAAGCGATATTCCCGTGACTTTTATAAGCCGCAGCAGGCTCAGAACCGTATTGAGCAGCTCACTTATCACGATAACGGCGATAACACCGGGAATACCCGCTGCGGGAACGAGAATATATGTCAATATCACACGTATCACTGAATCCGCAAGATTTATCAGGAAATACCCGGTCTGCTCGTTCAGTCCTTTGAGGATACCGTCAACTCCGCTGTCAAGGTACATCAGCGGCACCACCGGGGCTAGAGCGGCAATATATGTCCCGGCACAGTCGCTGCTGAAAAGTGAAATGCCGATATCCCGGGAGAAAAATATCAGCATGAGCATCACCGGCACCGAAAACTGCATAATACCTGCTATCATGCGCCGGGTCATATGCCTGATGCCGTTAGTATGCCGAAGAGTACGCGCCTGAGCCATTTCCGGTATGATGAGCGAGGCAAACGGCAGTATGAATACCGACGGAAATACAATTACCGGCATAGCCATCCCGGTTATGATACCGTACTGCATAAGAGCCTCTGCGCTGTCCGTACCGTGTTTTATCAGCCCTATGGGTATTATTATATTCTCTATGGCAGAAAGGGCGCTTCTTAGCCCTGCATTAGCTGTACACGGCAGAGCTATCGGCAAAGCCCGACTGATAAGCCGTTCCGTCCTTGCGGGCGGCGCGGATATCAGTCTTTTTTCACGAAGATACAGTACCGACATAAGTACAAGCGATATCCCTTCTGCCGCCGTAGCGCCGGCTACAGCCTCAGTTACGGCTGCAGTAGTGCAGCAGGGCGGGAAAAGCCTGAACAGGGCTATACATATGCCTATCTCGAAGACCTGTTCTGTGAGCTGCTCAGCGGCAGTAAAGACCATTTTTCTGCGGGCGGCGAAGAAACCTCTCAGTACCGCCGAAAGAGACATAAGCGGCAGTCCCGGAGCAAGTATCCTGAGTGCGGGAGCTGCATCGGCGCTTCCGGGGATGCATGAGGAGATGACCCCGGCGAAGCAGAAAAGCAATAACCCGAGTACACTTCCGAGAACCGCGCCGGATATCAGGAATCTCCCTGTAATATAAATATCCCTGCCCTGACCGTTCTGCTCCGAGCAGAGCCTTGTTACCGTGACGGTAAGCCCGGAGGTCGCTATCAGTGCAAAAACCGCGTATACGGTTACTGTGAGCTGATATACGCCCATTCCGGCGGCGCCTGTCTCTCCGGAAAGATATACCCTGAAATACATCGACAGACACCGTATCACAAGCGATGATACCGTAAGCACCGCTCCTGTGCGAATAAATCTTGCTTTTTCTATGTCATATCATCTCCGTTTATCATATCTGCGAAGCCGCCTGTATCAATACACTTAGGGAGTCAGGAGTGTGGAGTTGAGACAGTCGTGTCCCTCTATATATAAAACCCCCTTTTAGGGCAATACCGCACAAAGATAGTGCCGCAGATGCGCCGTCGATTTTTTCGTCAGATTGTGCAAAACGAGCGTAGTTAACCTGACGGTTATCAAGCAAGTTTTGTGCAGAATGACGGAAAAAGAGCAAGCAGATGTGGTGCTAAGCCGTAAGGCGCTCTTTGTGCGGTGTTGCCTTAGGGCTTTTTTATAAAGAATACTCTATAGAGGACTTTATGTATAGACCTGCACGACCTACACCACTATAGCTTTAATCAGTGTTTCGGAATAAAGAGTGACAGTCGTGACACTCTATATATAAAGTCGCTATAGGCAAAATTTCACAAAATACTCTATAGAGGACTTTAAGTAATACCCGTCACAACTCCACACTCCTGACTCACTCGTTTTTACTTTGACCGAAGGCGGTTTTGCGCCTGGTATTGACATAAGGTGTAGGATACTTTAAAATAAAATCATGAAAGAATTTGGTTTGAAAAAGAATTTGGTTGGAGGAATAAGGAATGTTCAGACTCAGAAGATTTCTGAAAGGGTATGTGTTCCAGCTTACGGTCGGACCGCTGTGCAAGCTTATCGAGGCAATATTTGAACTGATGATACCGCTGATAACCGCCGATATAATAGATACAGGCGTGAAAAATAACGATGTGGGCTATGTGCTCAGCCGCGGGGGTCTTATGGTGCTTATGGGGGCGCTCGGGCTTTGCTTTGCTTTAGTGTGCCAGAAATCGGCGTCAATAGCCTCTCAGGGGGTCGGTACAAAGCTCAGGAACGCTATGTTCCGACATATCAATACCCTCTCCTTCGAGGAAATAGACAGGATAGGTACGCCCTCCCTGATAACACGAATGACTAACGATATCAATCAGCTCCAGCTTGCGGTCGCTATGCTTATCCGCCTTGTCATTCGTGCGCCTTTCCTCGTTATCGGAGCAATGGTGATGGCGTTTATGATAGATGTGCGTATGGCTCTGATATTCGTTGCTGCCGCGCCGCTTATCGCTCTTGTGCTGTATATCGTTATGACGCGCTCCGTACCTTATTTCAGGGCTATGCAGAAAAAACTCGACAGGGTATCGCTCATCTCGCGGGAGAATCTCTCCGGCAGCCGCGTTATCCGGGCTTTCGACAAACAGGAATATGAACAGAAGCGCTTCGGCGATGCAAATATGGAGCTTGCCTCTACTGCCGTGCGCGTCGGACGGATATCGGCTCTTCTGAACCCGATCACCTATACAATAGCCCAGGCGGCAATAATCGCGATAGTCTGGGTCGGCTCATGCTACGTTGACCAGGGCAGCCTTCAGACGGGTCAGATAATTGCCCTTGTAAACTATATGACGCAGATACTTCTCGCTATGATAGTTGTATCAAATCTTGTTGTGATATTCACAAAGGCGGCGGCAAGCGCGTCCCGCGTAAATGAGGTCTTCGATATGACCCCGTCGGTCGTTGATAACAGCAGCGGCGATATCACTTCGGACAATGACGCCCCCGCAGTGGTCTTTGACAATGTATCCTTTGCCTACGGTAGCGGCGGCTATGCGCTCAGGAATATCAGCTTTACTGTCCGGCGCGGGATGACCGTCGGCATTATCGGCGGCACAGGCTCCGGCAAATCTATTATTCCTTCAGGCAGCTTCGCTCAATGATGGGCATAGTCCCCCAGAAGGCGTCGCTTTTCAGCGGAACGATAGAGGATAATCTCCGCTGGGCAAAAAAGGACGCCTCCGATGAGGAGATAGAAAGGGCGCTGCGGATATCGCAGTCTGCGGAATTTGTGGATAAGCTCCCGGAAAAAACAAAAAAGACCGTGACTGCCGGAGGAAAGAACCTTTCCGGCGGTCAGCGCCAGAGGCTTACCATAGCCCGTGCGCTTGTCGGCGAACCGGAGATACTTATACTTGACGACAGCGCCAGCGCTCTCGATTTTGCAACGGACGCCGCGCTTCGCAAGGCTCTGCGTGAGGAAACGAAGGGCATGACGGTATTTATGGTATCACAGCGTGTCGGTACGGTACGCTATGCCGATAAGATACTTGTAATAGACAACGGGGAGCTTGCGGGCGAGGGTACACACAGCGAGCTTGTGAAAAGCTGCCCGGTGTACCGCGAGATATGCCTGTCACAGCTTAAAGCGGAGGAGGTCGGATATGATGGCTGAAAAAAAGAAAAAAATGACCTCGTCCTCTCTCAGGCGCATACTCGGCTATGCTGCGCCCTACAGGGGGAAGATAATACTTGCGCTGATATTTGCGGTGCTGTATGTAGTGCTGAATCTGACGGCTCCTGTCCTTGTCGGATATGCTATAGACCATGCGGTCGGCTCAGGAAATGTGGATTACGGGATGATACTCGAGCTGCTTGTGCTTACGGGAACGGTCGTTGTACTGTCGTCGGTTTTCCAGTGGCTTATGAATCTCTGCACGAATTATGTCGCATATTTTACCGTGCGCGACCTGCGCCGGGATATCTGCCGGAAATTCAATACCGTTCCGCTGAAATATATAGACAGCTCCCCCCACGGCGACCTTCTCAGCCGGATAATTAACGATACCGACAGCATCGGTGACGGTCTGCTGCAGGGGATAACCCAGCTTTTTTCCGGTATCGTGATGATAGTCTGTACCCTCGGCTTTATGATAATGCTGAATTTCTATATTGCTCTTGTGGTAGTGATAATCACTCCGCTTTCGATGTTCGTTGCGGCATTCATAACAAGACTGAGCCAGAAGATGTTCCGTCAGCAGTCTGCGACCCAGGGCGAGCTGAGCGCCTATATCGAGGAATATGTCGGCGGTCAGAAGATAGTGAAGGCATTCGGCTATGAGCAGCGTTCGCAGGAAAGCTTTGAGGAGATAAATGAGCGTCTGCTTCAATGCGGACAGAAATCCCAGTTTTATTCATCCCTTGCAAACCCCAGCACCCGCTTCGTAAACGGACTGGTAACGGCGGCGGTGTGCATCACAGGCTCGCTGAGCGTAATACAGGGCGCTCTTTCGGTCGGACAGATAGCGGCGTTCATAACCTATGCGAACCAGTATACCAAGCCTTTCAACGAGGTCACTGGCGTTATACCTCAGCTGCAGTCGGCGCTTGCGGGCGCGGACAGGGTATTTGCTCTGCTTGACGAGGCTGACCAGACCCCCGAGCCTGAAAATGCAGAGGATATATCCGACTGCCGGGGAGGTCTGGAGATAAAGAACGTGAATTTCTCATATGTGCCGGAGCGCCCGCTGATAACGGATTTCAGCCTTGATGTGCGCCCCGGGCAGCGTATCGCGATAGTAGGTCCCACGGGATGCGGAAAGACGACCTTTATCAATCTGCTTATGCGCTTTTATGACATAGATGATGGAACGATAATGCTTGACGGGAAAAATATTTATGAGCTGACAAGAAGCTCTCTGCGCCGCAGCTACGGCATGGTGCTTCAGGACAGCTGGCTTTATAATGCGACGATACGCGAGAATATAGCCTACGGGCGGCCGGATGCGTCTATGGAGGAGATAAGGGAGGCGGCAAGGAAAGCCTTTATCGACCGTTATATCGAGCGTTTGCCCGACAAATACGAAACTGTCATAACCGAAGAGGGCGGCAATCTTTCCCAGGGACAGCGGCAGCTTATGTGCATAGCGCGGGTAATGCTCTGTCAGCCGCCGATGCTTATACTTGACGAAGCGACAAGCTCGATAGATACGCGAACGGAAATACGCATACAGCGCGCATTTGCGGAAATGATGAAGGGCAGGACGAGCTTCATTGTCGCGCACAGGCTTTCGACTATCAAGGAGGCGGATATCATACTTGTCATGAAGGACGGCAATATCATAGAGCAGGGAGACCACGACGCTCTGATGAAGCGCAGGGGTTTTTACTATGATCTCTATAACAGTCAGTTCAGTGCGTCATAATATATAGGCAATACCGCCGGGAGACCGCCTTGCGCCTCAGCACCACATCTGCTGCGCCCGAAGAAAGTGCCTTATGTGTCATGCCGGGTGAAAGATGCATAGGATGTAGTAAAGGCAATACCGCCGGAAGAACGCCTTACGGCTCAGCACCACATCTGCTGCGCCCTGAGGAAGTGCCTTTGGGGTACTCTTTTTCCGTCATTCTGCACAAAACTCGCTTGATAACCGTCAGGTCAACTACGCTCGTTTTGCACATTCTGACGAAAAAATTGGCGGCGCATCTGCGGCACTATCTCCAGGCGGTATTGCCTAAAAGAGAGGTGACGAAAATGGGAAAGCCTGCAATAATGGTGTCGTCTGTGACAAATGCGCTCAGGGGACAGAAATTACTCGCTTCCCACGGGATAAGGTCTGAGATACTGAGAAGCTCAGGAAAGGGAGAAAGAAGGGGCTGCGGCTACAGCCTTGCCGTCGCCCGGGAACAGCTGGAAAAGACCAGGGAACTGCTCGTCAGGAACGGTATAAAGGTTCTCGGAACGTCGGAGGGGTAGGGGTGTGCTATGATATATCTTGATAATTCCGCCACGACTTTTCCCAAGCCGCAGGCGGTGAGAAATGCTGTTTCGGCGGCAATGGCGGCTTCTGCAAATCCCGGGCGGAGCGGCCATGCACTTTCTATGGCGGCAGCGGAAAGGATATATTCCGTGCGCCGCTCGGCAGCGGAGTTTTTCGGCATGGATAACGAAGCACAGGTGATATTTGTACGCAATTGTACCGAGGCTCTGAATATCGCGCTCAAAGGACTTCTTCATCAGGGAGATCATGCTGTTGTGTCGTCGCTGGAGCATAATGCGGTCATGCGTCCGCTCGAAAAGCTCGGGAGCATCGGCGTTTCATATACGAAAGCCCGCGTACAAAAATGATTATCTGCACTCATGCGTCGAATGTCTGGGGCATACGTCTGCCGGTCGAAAGGCTGTGTGCGCTTGCCCATTCCTACGGGCTTATGTTCGTGCTGGATGCGGCGCAGTCTGCGGGTGTGCTGCCGGTCAATATGCAGGACGGATATGATGTTGTATGCTGTGCCGGCCACAAGGGGCTTTACGGGCCTATGGGCACAGGGCTTATGCTGCTGAGGGACGGCGTTCTGCCCGATACGCTTACTGAGGGGGGAACAGGCAGCAATTCCTTTTCCCTTGCTCAGCCGGAGGAGCTTCCCGACCGTTTTGAAAGCGGTACGCCTGATTATCCCGGAATAGCGGGGCTTGGCGCCGGGATAGATTTCGTGCGGAAAATGGGTACGGACAGGATCTTCTCCCACGAGCTTTCACTTGTTTCGGCTCTGTATGAAAGGCTCAGCGCTCAGAAGGGGATAATTCTCTGTACTCCGCCGCCGGCAGCAGCTTCCTGTGCGCCTGTGCTGTCGTTCAATATCGAGGGGCTTCACAGCGAGGAAACAGCGGCTATTCTTGCAAAAAACGGGATAGCTGTCCGTGCGGGACTTCACTGCTCGCCCTGTGCGCATGAAGCAATGGGTACTGCCGATACCGGTGCGGTGCGCATATCGCCCTCGGTATTTACGTCCCGCAGTGATATCATGAAGCTTGTGCGTGTGATCGGCAATGCGGTAAAGAGGTAATATATAATATATACGGGTCTGCCGCTTTTTTTATGAGGCGGCAGGCCTGTGCCTTTGCTTTGATAAATAAAATAATTTTTTTTAGTAAAAAGTGTTGATAAAATCAAATGATATGGTAAAATAGTTATATACGGCTCTGCTTTGCCGTATGCTTAACTATGTCTGCAGAACTGGGGGCGAAAAAATGTGGGAGACCTTACGCTCATGGTATGAATCCTTCTGCGCGCTGATGCTTACGTTCAGGGCATCGGATGTGCTTGATATACTTATAGTATCATTTATTATTTACAGTCTTATAAAGATAGTCCGTGAGACACGTGCGGAACAGCTTGTCAAGGGTATCCTTATACTTCTTGTGGCATATGCGGTGTCGGGCATTTTCAATCTTAAAATGCTTAATTCTCTTTTTACTTCATTCTTTCAGTTTTCGGTGCTTGCGGTGCTCATCGTGTTCCAGCCGGAGCTGAGAAGCGCTCTCGAACATATCGGGCGGAGCAAGATCGGAAAATACTGGACGGGGCTTTCCTCCTCTGGAATTGAGGAGAACCATATCCGGCAGGTCAGGAAATGCATAAACAGCGTTGTCGATGTTGCAGGAAGCTTCCAGCGCTCAAAGACAGGCGCGCTGATAGTATTTGAAAGAAGGACGAAGCTCGGCGAGATCATCGACACCGGCACGATAATAGATGCCGAACCGTCGGTATCCATGATAGGAAATATATTTTTCAATAAAGCTCCGCTTCATGACGGCGCAATGATAATCCGCGACGGCAAGGTGCTGGCGGCAGGATGCATACTTCCTCTGACGAAAAACAACAATATCAGCGCCGACCTCGGTACGCGGCACCGTGCCGCACTGGGCATAAGCGAAAACAGCGATGCTGTTATCGTTGTGGTATCGGAGGAGACAGGAACCATCTCTATAGCAAAGAACGGTATTATTACAAGGAACTATACCCGTGAAACTCTGAGCATGGAGCTTGAGGACGAGCTTATTCCGAAGGAAAACGAAAAGTCCGATCGTATCCCGATATTCAATACCGTTATGAAAGGAAAGAAAAATGAAAGGAACAAAAAGTAAATTCAGTATCGGAAAGCTTTTTTACAATGATAAATTCGTTATGCTTTTCTCGATAGTGCTTGCTTTCATATTATGGATAAGTGTTTCCGCGACATCTCAGGAAACAAGATACCTTACCGTAACGGATATCCCGGTATCTCTTCCGGAGCTTGGAAACGACCTGCAGTTTTTCGGAGCGGAAAATCAGACGGCAGAGGTACGCATCTCGGGAAATTCCCTTGTTGTGGCAAGTGTTACCAGCAGTGATATTTATATTACAGCGGCGGATACGAGCAAGCTCACCTCTCCCGGAAAATATTCGGTTGACCTTGTCCCGAAAAAAGGGAGCGTCAAGACCGATTACACATTTGAATCCACCGTAAAGCCGTCCAAGATAGATGTATTTGTGGACAGGTATGACGAGAGGGAATTCACGATCACTGACAAGATAGACGTCAGTACGGTCGCAGATGGATATTATGCTGCGACGACAGTTATTTCTCCGCAGACTGTGACCGTAAAGGGTGCAAAGTCGATCATAGACAGCATTGCCGAGGTCGATGCGGTCTACAGTGTGACCGAGCCGATATCCGAAACAAAGACTATCGAGGCGCCTATTGAGCTTGTTGATAATAAGGGTGAGAAGATAGCTGCCGATTATATTTCCACTGATATAATGACTGTAAGCGCAACTATACCTGTTCTTACGATAAAGGCGGTCGATGTTGTCCCGACGATCATAAACGCGCCTGATTCGTTTGTATATGACAGCAGCATAATAAAAGTTGATCCTGCGACCATTGAGTTAGCCGTTCCGAAGGAGGACAGTGATTCTGTAAACTCCATCAAGACGGAGGAGATAGACATTTCAAAGATAAATGCTGCGACGAACACCCTGGAGGTAGGTCTGAATATATCTGCGGGCTACAGGAACCTGAGCCAGGTAACGACGGCGAAAATCACCTTTGACAAGGACAAGCTGTTATCAAAGAAATTAACGCTCAACAAATTCACCGTCATAAACGAAGGCGAGAACCGCAAGACGACGGTGCTGACCAAATCCATTCCCGTTACGATAGTCGGCGCAGCCGATCAGATAAAAACGCTGAGTACGGCGAATGTCACGGCGGTAGTAGATATGTCCTCGAAGAGCAGCTTTTCCGGAAAGGGCAGTATGCCCGTATCCATCAGCATCAACAGCAAATACCCGTTCTGTTGGCAATACGGCAGTTCCGAGGTCGATGTAATGGTCGAGGAAACCAATTCCGATTCCTCCGCGAATCAAACCTCCTCCAAATCACAATCCTGATACTTCACCGAGTTCCGCAATAAAAAAACCGGAGTTTTTTTGTAGAGGGGATGCCCTGTCTGATTGGGCATCCCCTCTTGATATTTAGTAGCCGTAGGTGCTTTTTTGTTAATGTAGGCTCGTAATTGTGTTCCGGTGCGTGCCCGCACTGGGCAATTCGCGGTGCGTGCCCGCACTGGGCAATTCGCGCCGGTCGCTCCACTTCGTTCCGCTCTGCACTCGAACCGAACATTCACTACT
>CADCGS010000138.1 GCA_902801055.1 uncultured Ruminococcus sp.
CAGCCCGGGCGGGTCTGGGGCGCGGGTGTCCAGTGGACACCTCTCAGCCGCAGGCTGAGAAGCGCCGACCGAGCCGGCAGGCGAGACCCGGCAGCCCAGCAGCGCAGGCACTGCGCATAAATCTGAAAAATAATCGCCTGCGGCGATTGAATAAGGTTCAGATTTATGATATAATAATCCTGTCAATGATCCCCGGCGAACAAAAACGGGTGCAGGGAGCTTGCTCTCTGATAAGATCCGGCGTGCGGGTGTCCGGCAGACACCTGTCAGCTGAAATCTGAAAAGCACCGACTGAGCCGGCAGGCAAGTCCCGGGCAGCCCGGGCAGGCTTGAACAGCAGCCCGGAAGAAATGGAGGAATAATCAAAATGGGAATGACTATGTCACAGAAAATACTGGCAGCTCATGCAGGGCTGGACAGTGTTAAGGCAGGACAGCTTATCGAGGCAAAGCTTGATATGGTGCTGGGAAATGATATTACATCACCAGTGGCTATAAACGTGTTTAATGACGGCGGTGCCTGTAAGGTGTTCGATAATACGAAGATCGCTATGGTAATGGATCACTTTACGCCGAATAAGGATATCAAGGCGGCGGAGCAGTGCGCTCAGGTGCGCCGCTTTGCCGATAAATACGATATCGTTAATTTCTATGACGTGGGACAGATGGGTATTGAACACGCCCTTCTGCCTGAAAAGGGTCTTGTAGGCCCCGGTACTCTCTGTATCGGCGCAGACAGCCATACCTGTACTTACGGCGCGCTCGGCGCTTTTTCAACAGGCGTTGGCTCGACCGATATGGCTGCCGGTATGATAAGCGGTAAGGCATGGTTCAAGGTGCCGTCCGCTATACGCTTCGTGCTGACCGGAAAACCCGCTCCGTTCGTCAGCGGCAAGGACGTTATTCTTCATATAATCGGAATGATAGGCGTTGACGGAGCACTGTACAAATCAATGGAATTCTGCGGTGACGGACTTAAATACCTCAATATCGACGACAGACTCTGTATTGCTAATATGGCAATAGAGGCAGGCGCTAAGAATGGCATCTTCCCTGTGGACGATATTACACGTGAATATGTCAGAAACCGTTTCCAGGGCGAGCCGGTCGAATATTCTGCAGATGATGATGCAGAATATGACGAGGAATATACTATCGACCTTTCCGCTTTGCGCCCGACGGTAGCTTTCCCGCATCTGCCCGAAAACGCACGCACCGTTGACGAGATAGGCGAGACCGAGGTAAAGATAGATCAGGCGGTCATAGGCTCATGCACCAACGGCAGGATCACCGATCTGCGCGCGGCGGCGGAAATACTAAAGGGTAAAAAAGTCGCTAAGGGTGTGCGCTGCATAATTATCCCCGGAACACAGAACGTATATTTACAGGCGATGCACGAGGGGCTTTTCGATATCTTCATCGAAGCCGGCGCAGTAGTTTCCACACCGACCTGCGGTCCTTGTCTTGGCGGTCATATGGGTATTCTTGCCAAGGGCGAAAAGGCTGTTACAACCACAAACAGAAATTTCGTCGGCAGAATGGGTCATGTCGAAAGCGAGGTATATCTTGCATCTCCGGCGGTCGCAGCTGCAAGCGCAGTCACGGGCTATATCACTGATCCTGCAAAGGTAGTATGATACAGACACGAATGTATAATATAACAGAAAGGATATAACAGCATGAAAGCACACGGAACTGTACATAAATACGGAGATAATGTCGATACCGACGTAATTATCCCCGCAAGATATCTGAACACCAGCTCACATAAGGAGCTTGCCTCCCACTGCATGGAGGATATAGATATTGATTTCACAAAGAACGTCAAGGACGGAGATATAATGGTAGCCGAAAAGAATTTCGGCTGCGGCTCTTCCCGCGAGCACGCACCTATTGCCATAAAAGCATCGGGCATCTCCTGCGTTATCGCATCGACCTTTGCAAGAATATTCTACCGCAACGCTATCAATATCGGTCTGCCGATACTCGAATGTGACGCAGCGTCTAAGGAGATCAATGCCGGCGATGAGGTCGAAGTTGATTTTGATTCAGGCGTCATCACCGATATCACGACCGGCAAGACCTATCAGGCCGAACCGTTCCCGCCCTTTATCCAGAGCATCATCTCCGACGGCGGTCTTATTAATCATGTTACAAAATAAATATATTTAAGGCAACACCGCACAAAGATAGTGTCGCAGATGCGCCGCCAATTTTTTCGTCAGAATGTGCAAAACGAGTCAATAGCCTGACGGTTATAAAGCGAGTTTTGTGCAGAATGACGGAAAAAGGGCAAGCAGATGTGGTGTTAAGCCGTAAGGCGTTCTTTGTGCGGTGTTGCCGTAATTTGTTTCTGCGCAGCTCCGTAACGGGAGACTGCGCAGTTTTTGTTTTTCCGGATAAAAGTATTTTGCCGCAAAAAAGCCACCAGCCGGATCCGGCGGTGGCTTTGTGATATTCTGAGTTTCTTCGATGAATGCCAATAGGCAGAGATCATCTCTTTGAGAACTTTTAATGTGCCGAAATCCGCATTATTACTGTGCTTTTACATTGGTTTGTTAGTTACTGTGAGCAGCTCAGAATAATTGAAAGCGTCTGTTGCGGAAAGTTATCATATGGGGGTATATATTTGTCGGTAAGAAAATCAATAAATAACTTGATAAACACGCGAATCGCGTGTTATAATAAAGACAGTAAAACACGCGCGCGTTAAAAACGCGTTAGGAGGGCATATAAAATGAATATAGGCTTTAAGGAAAATATAAATATCGAATTCAAAAGCGATAAAAAAGGACTTTCTGACAGTGATCTGATAGACGCAGTTGTGGCGTTTGCAAACACAAACGGCGGTGAGCTTTATATCGGAGTCGAAGATAACGGAGAAATAACTGGGCTTCATAAATCACATCAGGATACAACTCAGCTTGCTGCATTCATCGCAAATAAAACGGTGCCTCCTGTATCTGTACGAATAGAAAAAAGCGAAGATAACAGCTATGTCAGAATCACTGTACCTCAGCACAGGAGTATAGTTGCATCATCTTCCGGAAAAATACAGCGCAGACGAATCAAGGCGGATAATACTCCCGAAAATGTTCCTATGTATCCTCACGAAATAACATCAAGACTGAGCGATCTCAGTCTGCTGGATTTTTCAAGCTTGTGCGTTCCTGACGCAGATCATAGCGATCTTGATGATCTGGAGCGCGAAAGGTTAAGAAATATCATCAGAACTTATCATGGAGAAACATCACTGCTGGAGCTTGATAACGAAGAGCTTGACAAGGCACTGCGTCTTGCTTCTGTCAATAACGGAAAACTTACCCCGACATACTGCGGTATGCTGCTTATAGGAAAAAGAGAAAGCATCATAAGATGTGTTCCGACAATGGAGGCTGCTTTTCAGGTAACAAGCGGTACAAGCGTAGTTGTCAATGATTCTTTTGTATTGCCTTTACTTGCCGCTTTTGAAAAGATACAGGGCTATATGGACAGCCGCAATGAAGAAGAAGAAATAGAAGAGGGACTTTTCCGGATCTCCGTTTTTGACTACAGCAAAAGAGCTTTTCGTGAAGCTCTGGTAAATGCATTTTGTCATCGCGATTACACAATGATGGGGCGTGTCAGGGTTCTTCTTGACGACGACGGTCTGACCATCAGCAATCCCGGGGGCTTTATCGAAGGTGTTACGCTTGAAAATCTTCTGACTGTTGAGCCTCACGGAAGAAATACTGCTCTTGCTGATGCTTTGAAAAGGATAGGACTTGCCGAACGGACAGGAAGAGGGATAGACAGAATATTTGAAGGCTCACTCCTTTACGGGAAGCCCTTGCCTGATTATTCAGAATCGACCGATGTGATGGTAAAGCTTTTCATTCCCAAAAGTCTGCCCGATAAATCCTTTACCAAGCTGATATCCGATGAGCAAAACAGAACAGGAAGTTTCCTGCCAATCAACTCTCTGCTCATCCTTAACGAGCTGAAAAGAAACAGACGTTCAACCATCAACGAATTATCTGAAAACATTCATATCAGTGAAGCTAAGGTAAGGATAACGGTCGAAAAGCTTGTCGAATCGGGTATGGTCGAAGGTGCGGGTACCGGAAGAGGCAGGCATTACACATTAAGCGCAAAGCTGTATAAGTATTCGGATAATATCAGCGGATATGTCAGGCAAAAGGGTATTGATAAAGTACGTTATCCGGAAATGATCATTCAGTATGCAAGGAATAACAATGGGTGTATTACAAGAGGAGAGGCAGCCTCATTGCTTCTGATAAGTGAAGATCAGGCTTATCGTGTGTTGAAGGGTATGACAGCCGAAAACAAATTAAAGGCTGTCGGCAAAGGAAAAGCGGCACATTATGAGTTGGTGTAATTACCTGAATCCGTGAAACTGAATATTTAGAAGATATTGAAAAACCGCATGAAATCAGGTATTTCAAGCATTTTTGCATATCTGGTTTTCTGCACCCACC
>CADCGS010000139.1 GCA_902801055.1 uncultured Ruminococcus sp.
TAACCTGACGGTTATCAAGCAAGTTTTGTGCAGAATGACGGAAAAAGAGCAAGCATATGCGGTGCTAAGCCGTAAGGCGTTCTTTGTGCGGTGTTGCCTTAAGTTCTTTTTTTCCTCTGTAGCCCGAAACACGGACGTTTTCGGTCGTTATACCAAGTGTTGACGCTATCTCTTTCTGAGACAGACCGCCCCAGTACTGTAAGATAAGTATTTCTCTCTTCTGCTGCGGCAGTTTCTGCATTGCCATGTGCAGCAGCTTGTTTTTTTCTCCCTCAATAATGCCGTCAAGCATATCGTCATCTACCGACAAGCCTGCCGCAGCATCAAGTTCATCTTCACGGGATTTTTTCTTTGAATAATTGAAATACAGATTCCTTGCCACAAGATAAAGCCATGCGCGGACATTAGTATGATCCTCGGGAAGAGAAAGAATAGCTTTTAAAAAAGTATCCTGCCTCAGATCTTCCGCCACCTCACGGTTTTTGCACAGGGAGTACAGATAGAGATATATTTCTTTTTGATACCTGAGATATAGCTCCTCTAAATAAACACTGTTCATGTCTTACTCCTGAATATTTATTATCTTTGCTTGAAAGTCCTTTCAATAGTACAACAATACAAACGGAAAAATGTTACACATAATCCAAAAAATTTTTTTGATCGGATAATAAGTAATGAAAACGGGCGCCATGCGGACGCCCGTTAATTCTTTTGATTTGTAAAGGATAATTGATCACTTTGCTCTTGCAGCAATTATATCAGCCATCTCACCGACGTTCTTCATTGATGCGATCTCGCCCATTGTGAACTTAACCTTGAATTCACGCTGAACTGCTGACATGAGGGTGATATGCTCCAGGCTGTCCCAGTCCTCGATATCATTTGCGGTAGTCTTGGGGCCTACTGTGATATCATCATCATCAAATACATCCCTGAATACCTTATTAAGTCTTGCATAGATCGTCTTTGTGTCCATAGTAATAGCTCCTTTATATTAATTTTCTATCGAAGAATTATCCTCGACTGTGATAACATGATTTTTCGGCTCGTAATCCGTAATATCAAGCTCCCATACGGTATTGCCCTCTTCGTCCTCGCTTACCTTGTCAAAGCCGAAGCTGCCGTAAAGCTCCTTTACCATCTTGTTCTTTGCGGTGGGATAATAGTATCCTCTTATCTTATTGATACCTGCCGCCCTGCTGCGCTCAACAAGACGGTCGAGCATCGCAAGCTCCATATCCCTTTTCAGGACACGGCAGCTCATGATCCAGAGATCCATATCAAGTACCTCGCCGTTTTTATGGCCGATAACGACCGAAACAACGCCGTTGTCACCGAATTTATCAATAAGCTTGCCATACAGGCGGATATATTCGTCACTGTGGAATACCTCTTCCATTTCGGTAGCGGTATAGCGCTTTGTCGTGACATTGAACTGATTGCTCTTATTGGTAAGCTGAGTTATGCGCTGGAGATATACGGGAATGAAATCGTCTATTATACCCGTCATTTCAAGGCTGCGAAGATATTCGCCGTAATCGGCAAAGGACGCCTGCTGTGCTGCTCTTTCGGCATTAGCCTTATACATTTCATTTCTTTTCAGATCGTCTGCGCTGAAATTTGTTACCTCAAAATAACCGTTGCGGTCGATATTGATTATGTAATTCTCAACGCCGTCCATAGCGGGAACTGATACGCCGCTGACCTGAGCACGGACTATTTCGCGCTCGGCGGGGTTATCGTCAGCGAATACTATCGCATCAGTCATTATATTCAGTTCAGCAGCTGTTTCAATGATATTCCTGTCCTTATTTTCCCAGTTTGCCTTGATTATTATGAAATCCTCGGGATGAAGCGCTCCCTCGGGATGGTTCAGACCTGCTATCGCATTTTCATGATCGTTCTTTGAGCATACCGTAAGGATAACGCCGAGGGATTTAAGGGATTTCACATAGCTCTGGAATTCATAATAGCTCTGTGAAACGCCTGTTTCCTGACCGATCTGTATTCCGTCAACTCCGTCATCGCCTACTACTCCGCCCCAGAGGGTATTGTCAAGATCAAGGGCAAGAGCCTTTTTATTTTTGCCGAATACGGATTTGATAATATTTGAAAGGTTCGCGGAAAATTCCGGTATAGCCTCAACGCACATAGCGTATTTATACATATTCCAGTATGAGGGGTCACTCCATGCTTTCAGCCCGTAGGAAGCTGCCATGAAATTGATATCATTGATATAAAATCCCTCGTGGCTGTCCGCATAGGCATAGAATTTATCATTGAGCCTTGTCAGGAAGTTGGAGCGTCCGCGGTAATCGGAGCAGTCCTTATTGCCCATCAGGCGATAGAAGGGCATCTCGAAATTATTCTGGATTATGGGACAGTGATATGTTTCCTTGATCTTATCCCACATCTGTGCAAATTTATTATATTCGTTCTCCAGAAGAGCATCGACCTGTTCCCTTGTATCTGCCGTTGTGGGGTAATTGAGGATATTGCGGTTCGTCGTATGGATAAATACGATATCCGGAGCAAAGCTCAGCAGCTCCTCACCCGGGAACATCGCATCCTGCCAGTACTGACCGTATTCAGACTGATAGAATTCCGCCTCGATACCGTGGTTGAGCAGGAAAAGATCAAGATATACCACGATATCATTGGTTGTGGAACCGCCGAATACAGCGATCTTCTTTTTCAGGCGTGTGCTGCCGTCGGCAAGCAGGGCGCGTCTGAGGGATTTTCTCTTTTTCATTATATATTCACTGTCAAAAGGGAATTCAAGCTCCTTCAAGGAATACACACCTTTCTCTTATTTATCGTCATCCAGTCTGAGTATGCTTTCGTATACTCTCTTACAGCTGTTGTCATCATCAAATCCGTAGAAATCTTCTATTCTGTCAACATATTCCTTTGTATTCTTACAATCATTCTTTATGCTTGCGATTATCGAATCTACTGTCGAATCCAGATCATAGCATACCGGGCCGAAGCCGTTTTCCTCATAGCTGAAATAGCCTTCATCATAGGAATGTTCCTCGAAGAATTCTTCCCTGTCAAACTGGCAGTATACCACCGGCTTGCGAAGGAAGCCGAAATCGAAGAATACGCTCGAATAATCGGTCACGAGCAGAGCGGAGGATACAAATTCATTCTGATAATCAACATTTCCGTGATTGATATGGAATACCTCATTCGGATGGAAATCCACCCACTGAGTGCTGTGGATCGGGTGCATACACAAAAGACCCGTATATCCGTATTCCTTCATGCATGAGCAGAGGCGCTCATCATTTATCAGGGAATTATAGAAATTGAAATATTCCGTTTCCTTAAAGCCGTCAAAATATATGCTTTCCGTTGTCGAGGGGTTATAGCTTCCCTTGATGCTCTTTCTCCAAGTGGGGATTATGAGTATCTTCTTTTCGACAGGCTTTTTCTTCTGCAGGTGAATGAGATTATCATGTCTCGGGAAGCCCGTCAGCACCGGTACATCCGGCGGATATGCATAATGCGGATCGCAGAAGGATCTCTGTTCCGGCTTGCCGGCTGTTACGATAAGCTTCATATTCTTATTGTAGCGGTTTATCCAGCCGGAAATATCGTCCTTTGTAACTCCGTGCTGAAGGAATACATAATCGAAATCATACAGGTCGCACATATATTTTCTGTCGCCGCCGTATGCATTGATAACATATTCTCCGCCCGCGGAGGAAATGATCTTGTCGGCTATCAGGAAATACAGGCGGTACTTGGGCGTATTGTAGGGCAGTACCTTGCCTATGCGCTTCATTTTCTGATAATCGGGGCAGTTCTTGTCTATTACATACATAGGCTCGATATCCGGCCCTGCGTGCTCGACGATATAGCGGAACATATGCTCTCCGTTATCATTTGCCTTATTTGTACGGTCGGAAATAAGCCATATCTTCTTGCCCTTATTGAATGAACGCAGAAGCCTGCTGAGCTTACGGTGCTTGAGAAGATAGCCCTTACCCTTGAATCTGAGCTTTTCGCAGTAGAAATCCTCGAATTTCTTATGAAGCTCCTTGCTGTAGGGATATATCGCAAAGCATTTGCCCGACAGGCGGAGCATATAATCGCCCTTGACGTAATAGCCGCCCCATACCGGAGGAATATGGGCGAATTTGCCCATTGTGGTATAGATAAGGCGCTCGTTACCCTTAAAGTAGAAGTAAAAGCGGATCATCATCTGCTCGCCCTTGACAAGCGGGATCTCCAGACGGATACCGCGGCCTTTATTCATAACACCGAAAATGGTTTCCTGATCGAACAGAGGTGAATCATAATATGTCGGATAATATGTTTCATCTCCGACCTTTGCATAATACTTGTACAGATCATCCGGAAGCCAGCAGTTATCTCTGCCCTCAAGGATAAGCTTGTCGCCCTTGATCTCGGTAAAATACCAGATAACATTTGTCTTTGC